>JAMOOB010000024.1 GCA_027066265.1 Desulfurococcales archaeon | reverse complement strand
CGCTACCTACGTAGCTCGCTGGACAGTTCTACACGTTAAGCAGATGTACAACTCGTTCCTAAAGATGTTGAGGCATAGAGGCTTCGACGTAGTGGAAATACTTAGTCCATGCACAGTGTACGCTTCACGAAATAGTATGGAGTTGATCGAGCTCTACGAACTACTTAGAAGAAAATCGCGAGTCGTAGAGAATCCTGATCCTAGAGATGCTG
Source organism: Desulfurococcales archaeon (assembly GCA_027066265.1). Lineage (GTDB taxonomy): Archaea > Thermoproteota > Thermoprotei_A > Sulfolobales > Ignisphaeraceae > JAADCV01. Next base: position 4,243 of record JAMOOB010000024.1, on the reverse strand, counting down.
AGCTAGATCTTCAGGGCGGCAAACCGATAATTCTAGGGGAATTCGCCTACGTAGAGAAGCCTACGTACGAAGATTCTTATCGTGCTTTACTAGAGAGAGTTGGGGGTGGCAAGAAGTGAAGTACTTAGAGCTTCGTATGGCGGGAGCTGGAGGGCATGGCATAGTATTCGCGGGAAGACTCCTAGGTCATGCACTAACCATGGCGAACTACATCGTCACTCTCAGACCACATTACTCACCTGCGCAACGTGGTGGATGGTCCAAGGTAGACATGGTCGTGTCTCGGAGCATCGATGTTCCTCCAGTTCTTGAAGCTCCACATATCTTCGTAGTTACGCTACAGAGTCTCTACGAAGATGAGATCCAGAATGTAGCGAGTGGAGGCTTCGTTCTATTCGATGAAGAGACTGTGAAACCTGAACCAACCAGAAGCGACGTTGAGTATCTACCGCTACCTCTGTTCAAACTATCGCAGCAGATTACTGGTAATAGAAGGTTTGCAAACTCCGTACTCGTAGGAATACTAGCTGCAGCTACGAAGCTCGTAAGCCTTGAGCATCTAGTGAACGCTTTGGATCTTGTTGGAGCTAGGAACATTGAAGAGAATAGAAAGGCGTTAGAGGCGGGGTATCGCTACGCTGAAGAGCACGGCATATCCATACCGGTTTCGAAGTTTATGGACTGACCATCTTTTTATCTCAACAAATTCCGAGTCTATACGAGGGGCTCATTGATAGGACCCATACATATAAAGGCTAAGAAGGGAGAGGTAGCGGAACGCGTCGTAGTTGCGGGAGATCCAGCTAGAGTAGAACAACTTGCTTCGATGCTTGAGGATGCTAAGCTCGTTAACAAGAATCGTGGCTTTCTAGTATATACTGGCAAGTATAAGGGTGTTCCGATATCCATAGCTATGCACGGTGTTGGCGCCCCGTCAGCGTCCTTAGTCTTCGAAGAGCTCATAATGCTAGGAGCCAAGGTCCTCGTAAGGTTAGGTAGCTGCGGCGCGATGATTAAAGGAATGAAGATAGGAGACGTCGTTGTACCGACGAGTGCTTCGTACTACCCTGGAGGAATGTATCTGCAGTACCTTAGGGAACCAGTATGCTTGGCTCCTGCCCCTAGCTTCGACGTTCTGAAGACCCTCATCGAAGAAGTTTCATCGGCCGGTCTACGGTACTTCGTAGGACCCATAGTGAGCAGCGATGCGTTCTACGCCGAGGATCCAGAGTTTGCTAAGAAATGGAGTGATCGAGGCATTATAGCTGTAGAGATGGAGTGCGCTGCGCTATTCACGATAGGCATGCTTAGGAAGGTCAAGACAGGGGCTGTGCTACTCGTTAGTGATTCGCTCGTCGAGGATCTAGGCTTCGCAAGTGCACAGGAATTGGCTCCATACGTCGAGAAAGCAGCTCGAGCGGTATTCGAAGCTCTAACAAAGATAGAGGTCTGAGGCGTTCAGAGTCGCCTAACCTCATCATGTATTCAGACGCCCGCTAGTCATCACCTCACTACCGCTCGCCTCTCTAAGCACATATTCTTTTAACCCATATTGCTACGGTGGATCTCGTATGCTTAACGAACTTGTAGAGCTGGTTGAGAAGGGGGAGAGACTCTACGTAGAAGTAAATAACGCTAATGCCGCACTCCTGCTAGCGCTACACCTAGCTAGGAAACTCGGTTATCGTGTTACGAGCGAGATCGCTGTTCCACCACAGCTCACGGAGGCGTTTAGCGATATCGAAATTCATAGAGTTGAAGGTTGTTTCGAATCCGATAACACGAGCATAATCGTATTCGATGCACAGTGCGAACCTAGGCTCTACAGCAACGCTCCAATAGTTGTGTCGATACGTAGGTATTCCACTCGTTTCAAGAATAGGGTTCGCGTATACATTAGGAGAGTCGATGTGAGTCGATACCTAGCTCTCGTGAATGGAAAAGCCTTCTTCGTAAAGATAAGCTTGGACGGAATCCAGAGACTCGAACTCGATAGAGATCTAGCTAAAGCGATGAATGTACTTAACCGTGCATTGCTTGAGTACGGAACGCTTACCGTGAGGGATGCTACAAACGTTCTTTGTGCAGAGCTAGGTGTTGACCGAAGACGTGCCCGCATGCTGATGCAGAAACTCGTCGCTCTTAGACTGTACAATATCGAGGGTGGACACGTAGTGCCTACGATATCGATCGTTGAGTAACTACCTTTTTCAACTTCCTCAAATTCTAGAGCTCATCGTTCGGGCTATTCATGCTGTACGCAAGCAACTACGGAACTACGAGTACTACGATGCACTTGGATCCTAGGATCGTCGTTAAGCTCTTTGAGTACCACATAGCGAGCATCGCATCCCGTGCCCTAGATTCGATTGCTCTTCTCGTAGTCCTCGCGGATCGCGATGCCAACTGCCGTGAGATTCAGAGTCTTGGTTACCACATCAAAGGGTTTGCAACCGTATTCTTCGTCGAGCGAAGGCTCGGAGTTTCGGTTGCTCACGCAATCGAAGATGAGGATCCGCGTATATGCATCATCGATTCAGCGAGCGTTCCTCACGAAGCCAAGCTCGTAGCGGTCAACAAGCGATGGGATATAGCGTTGATCGAGAGCGACGATGAGTTTGAACCCTTGCCTATCACCGACACCAAACTAGCTCTAGGTCAACTCGTACTATTGGTGGGCATGGGGTTCGGAACTCCTTACCCCTCAACTTCGCTCGGCATCGTTACGAGCGTTGGAAGATCTGCTCGCATAGGCAAGGTGCTCGTGGACGGTCTCGTTCAACTCTCAACACTTGTCTCCTCGGGAATGAGTGGAGGACCCGTCCTTAACATGGATGGAGAGGTTGTTGGCATGGCTCTCGCACGAACTGAGGGAGGATACACGCTCGCCATACCATCCTCGAGAATACTATCGGTGCTTCGAATCTTCAAATCGCTTGGAAAAGCAGTTCAACCCTACATAGGGGTACGAGTACTCACAGTAGTGCCTCGCGCCATTCCATCCATCAATAGACCCGTACTCCTAGTGACGCAGATCGATCGCGGAAGTCCAGCCGAGGAATGTGGTCTTAGATGCGGAGATCTAATCCTTGAAATAGATGGTAGACCGATGGATAACGTCGAGAGTCTATGGAGAGTTCTCGAAGAAGCCATTACAACGGGTAAGAAAAGCATAGAAATGCTGATAGCTAGGGATTTGGGCGATAGACTCCGTGTAGAGAAAAAGGTTTGCAACGTTAAGATACTTCACGGATCCTAGGTCTTCGACCAGTTTCGCGTTCTATCTCTGCATAGCTCTTAGCACTCTCTATACTAAACACAAGTTCCTGTCCTTCTTCACGTACCTCGACTTCCTTCTCATCGTAAACGTACGAATCTACATCGAGTTGCTTACATACGTAGATGGAGTACTTTCCGGTAGGTAGTTCGAGTTCCGCAATTCCTTCGTCGTTGGTCTGCGCTGATGCAGCTGTTTTACCTCCCGTCACAGCGTTTACCGTAGCACCACCTAGGGGCTTTCCTTGGAAGAGAACACGTACACGTATCCTAACGTACTTAAGCTCCTCAACGCATCTACCAAGCCCCTTGGATTCGAAGAACTTGTTAGTCTTGTCTGCGAGTTCACGTACAAGCTTCTTGACTTCCTCGGAAACACTCTTGTCTGCTATAGTCGATCTCACGATCTTTGAGAAGAAGTCGCAGAACTCACGATACTGCGATTCGTCGAATCTAACGGTGAGCGGTATCAGCTTATCGCGCACGATATCGAATTGCTTGAATAGCTGTGGAGGTAGTTGAATGAAGTACACGTTGAATACCTTTGTCAGGAATTCGTGGATTTCGTCAGGCAACTTCTTCTCTATGGCAACGCTCTGCTGAAGAGATGCTCTCCAATCACCCACGATAAACCCCCTTCAAACCCTCGTTTTGGGGGTATAAATCCTACAGTACATACCTTGAGAATGCGTGGATCCTAGTACATCCAAAGCAAGCGCATTACACAGCACGCTTTTCAGCATCTCGATACGACTTATTTGCCTAGGTGTAGAGGTCGTTCTTGGCGGTGATGAGTTCACGACGATATCACCATTCTTTATGATCAGTTCCTCTTATAAGAAATTCAGTTTACGAGGGTTGAAATGTCGGAAGGTAGAGAGGTACTACGACACCATACATGGACTATGGTCGAGAATCTTCTTAGGAGAGCTCTGAACGAGCTTAAGCTCGATATCCATAGGAAGCT
>JAMOOB010000023.1 GCA_027066265.1 Desulfurococcales archaeon | reverse complement strand
GATCCTCCTAGGCTCGATACCGAGCTCTTCGAGAATCTCACGCTTTTATCTAGGTTAGGAGAGAGTCTGTATCGACGAGTGGATAGACTTCTCACACGCTCCCGTGCTCGGATTCTTGATCTTGGCTCTAACCATCGTAAGCTCCAATCCGTGTCCCCGCGACGAAGTATTTAGCAAGCGTTAATCCGCTACGTTGAGTTGAGGAACGTTGCTAGGGGAAGTCTAGTTCTCTACACGTGGATAGGTAGCTCAACGCTGTTGCTCTCTTAATGGATTCGGCTAGGATCGTGTATACGTGGTCGAGGTACTCGAGGATCTTCTTGCCTACGGGTGTTAGCTCGGTGTGACCACGATCGACGCCACCGCGTTTGGATACCACTAGCTTTACGCCGAAGCCTTTCTCGAGCTCTACAATCCTCTTCCGGAGCGCTACGTAGCTCAAACCCATCTTCTTCATCGCGGCTCGCACGCTCTTCATCTCGTCTATCGTCTTCAGAAGCTCGATGTCTTCCCTAGACACGTAGGTATCTCCTACGCGTAGCAGTAGCACGGGTTCGATACGGTTCAGAACCTCTAGAGCATCACCATCCTTTCTAAGGGTCTGCTCCACGATTTCGCTAAGGGTAGAGGTATCGAGCACGTTAATCGTCTGCGGACTAGCTATGTATAGACCGGACCTAGCTACGACTACGAACCTACTCATCTCGTTGGGGATCGCTAGGTAGGTAGGTACGTTGCTCGGAGAGCTCCTCACGGCAAGGATATTGTACAGAAACCATCTAGAGATGCAGAACGTATCTACAGAGAATCCGTGCTCAACGAGCTTCTCGACCGCGTTTTCGCCTCCAACGAGTAGAAGCTTCGTTCCAAGCTTTCTACAGAGCTCGACCGCAAGCTCTAGATCTTCCTCGATGTCGTCGAAGCTCGTTGCTATGGCTACGGAGTACTGCTGAGCAAGGTACTTAACGAGCTTCCTAGCGTTGTAGAGAGGTTCGAAACCTTCGAAAGCTAGCACGATGCTCTTCACGAACCTGAGACCTCTAGATATCGAGGAAACGAACTCGTCGAGCGTCCTACCGTTCTCGACCACGATCGTCGTGAGCATGATTACGGGTTCGAAGATTTCGGAACCAACATCTGCGAACGGGAAGCACTTGGTGACATCGTCGAGGCACAGAACGTTGATTCTGGTAGGTGGTACCCCTCCCGGTACGGCGGTTAGCATTAGTCGGAACGCTTTGAGGAACATGCGTGCATCCTCAACTCTATCGAATGGAACGATATCGCTGAAGCTTGGTATGGAAGCTAGAGTACTCCACAACCCATGCCCTTCGCCCACAACGATCACTAGGTCAAGCATCGCAATCCCTCAACGCGGCACAGCACCGAAGCCGGAGCCTCTGGTATAGAGATAAGGCGTTCCGAGTTAATAGATCCCCGAGATCGGTGTGGATAGGTCGAGGTACACGCATCGATTTAATTCTACTAATCGTGTTTGAGCCCCTTGGTAGCTTCAGCGATTCGGTGGCGCATGCATGGAGCTACGGGATCTCGCGGTAAGCATAGTGATGCTTTCGATCCCTATCTACGTACTCGCTTTCCTACTCTACGTTGTGAGGATCGTGAAGGGACCTACCGTAGCGGACATGGTCATAGCGGTCGATGCCCTTGGCTACGACCTGGCGGTGTTCCTAACGATTTTAGCGGTTCTCTTCCGCGTTCCTTTCCTCGTAGCCGTAGCCATGGTGTTGGCTCTCTGGATCTACGCACTCGATATCTACGTAGCTAAGTACCTCGAAGCGAAGGAGGTAGGTGCCTAGCCATGATCGAGGGTGTGCTGATGCTCGTAGGCTCGGTGCTGATACTCGTAGGATCCCTATTCGATCTATTGGCAGCGTTAGGATTGCTTAGGCTACCCGATCTCTATACCAGGATACATGCTCTCACCATGGGAACGATAGGAGGAGCCGTGCTTCCACTCATCGGCGTAGCTCTGGTCGCTGCTGGATGGGTAGAGCTAGGATCGTATAGATGGTACCTAGCCGGTGCAGCGATCGTGACAGCCATACTCATCCTCATGCTCGCGCCCGCGGGCTCCCATGCAATTGCTCGCGCTGCTTACCGTGCTCGTTCTCCGTCTCCTAGCTACGTTGTTATCGATGAGCTTGCGAAGAAGGTTAGAGGTGGTGGAAGGTGATGCTATTCCTCGAACTCGTGCTATGCCTCGTAGCTGCACTCGTATCGTTGGTGGGTACCTACCTAGCCATCGTAGAGAAGGATCTTCTCAAAGCCGTGGTTTTCTCAGCTCTGCAGAGCACTGCCTACGCATTCATCTACTACCTACTCATGGCTCCAGACATAGCTTTGGTCTACATACCCGTAGCCGTAGGTCTCTACCCACTGCTCCTAGTCATAGCGATCAGGAAGTGTGGTAGGTTCGAAGAGGTGTAGAGCATGGGGTCGAGACTCCTCGCAGCCCTATCGATGTGCGCAATGGCTCTAGCCCTAGCCTACGCCTTGACCGTGGGCGTGTTCTCCATCTACATACCGATAGAGCTGAGACCCCTCGCAAAGATCTTGGTGACGAGTGCCTACAACGAATCTACACCGCTCTTCAGCTCCATGACCCCCGAGATCGTTACCGCCGTGGTGTGGGACTATCGAGGCATCGATACCTTCTTCGAGGTAGCGGTGTTCTACGTAGCGATCGTAGCGACAGCAGCGCTCTTCAGAGGGATAGAGCGTTCGGCTCCACGTACGAGCGTAGGTCTATCCACGATTGTGAGAACGGTTACGCGAATCGTTGCCCTCATGATCGTGGTGGTGGGCAGCGCCATCATTCTCCACGGACACCTTACGCCGGGTGGTGGTTTCCAGGGTGGTGCAACGATAGCTGTAGCCGTAGCGCTAGCGCTCGTAGCCTACGGACTCGCTAAGCTTGTCGAGCATCGAATCGACTACGAAACTTCGTTGAAGGTACGTAGCCTAGGATTGCTAGGCCTATCCCTCTCAGCATGCATAGCACTGATCGCTGCGCTGATACTCAACACCAACGCATACGTATTCCAGAACCAACCCAAGACCTACGCACCCATCGGACTACCGTACGCAGTCGATGGTGTGCTGATCAGCGGTACCGTTCTACTGCTAAACATATTCGATGGAATCGCCGTGGCTGCAGGCTTCGCACTGCTACTCATCCTGCTTTCGCAGCCCGAAGACGTTGCGCGTGAGAGGGTATTGTCTTCGGAAGGTGGTGAGTAGCCATGGATCTCGAAACCTTCGCGAAGTTCGTGATCAACGTCGTTGCGGTGGTGCTGGTTCTGAACGCAGCGATAGCTCTCTACGGACTTCTTGCGAGACCCAACCTCTTGAAGAAGATCATTGCGCTCACCATATTCAGCGATAGCATCAACTCCTTCGCTATACTCATCGGGTTCCGACTCGTTAAAGGATTCGAGAACCCGGTACCACCCGTCATAACCTCGGTACCGCCCAGCGAGAGCTACGCTAGATGGTTCCTAGCTAAGAGCGTGGATCCCCTACCCCAGGCATTGGTGCTCACGGCTATCGTGATAAACCTCGCGGTCACGGCTTTCCTCGTAGCTCTCGCTATCCAGATCTACCGTGTTTCCGGGACTCTCGATGCTAGGACTCTTGCCTACGAGAAAGCTCGTAGAGGTGAAGAACGTTGATGAGGTACGTAGTCGTGTTCCTCCTATCTCTAGCAACGTACCTAGTCTTCGTAGGATCGGTAACGCTCTACGACATCGTTACGGGCATAGCGGTATCCAGCGTAGCGGCTACCGTATTCGGAAGGATTCTCGTGAGGAATCCGAGGAAGCTCGAAGTACGTAGATTCGTAGAGTTGGTACGCTACCTAGCAACCTTCATCGCTACCGAGATCCGTGCACATCTAGAGCTTGCAAAGATCGTGCTATCCCCCAACGTATCCAAGAGCATTAGGCCCGGCATCGTTAGGGTTAGGTACGATCTGGAGAGCGATTACGGCGTTACCCTGCTTGCGAACTCCATAACCAATACCCCGGGAACTCTCGTCGTTGATCTCGATGAGGAGGAGCGAGCGCTCTACGTGCACTGGATAAACGTTCGTACTCTCGAACCCGAGGAGATCCGCGATATTGTTTCGCGTAGCTTCGAAGAGCATGCGCGCAAGATCTTCGACTAGGTGATGCTACATGGATGTGGCTACGCTGATCGGATCCACACCCTTCGTACTGATGGTGGGTAGCTTCGGAGTTCCACTACTATCCATGGCTACGAAGAGGAAGGGTGTGTTCGATGCCTACGCATTCGCGTTGACGCTCTACGCATTCGTATCGACGTTGCTGGGAGCGGTAGAGGTTCTACGAAGCGAGAAACCCGTTATCTACACCTTCGCTGGTTGGCCACCACCCATAGGGGTAACCTACGTTGTTGATCCCTTCAGCGCGATCCTTGG
>JAMOOB010000022.1 GCA_027066265.1 Desulfurococcales archaeon | reverse complement strand
GCTATACGAAAATCGTTGATAGTCTGCCCTACGGAAGAACAACGCTGTTCAAGAGCTTCAATCTCTTCTTAAGGTACTGGAACTATACTTATCGCGAACCTAAGCTGATACTTGTAGCTATGGCTATCGCTACGCTTGCTCACACCACGTTCTCCACAGTCCTTCCGTACCACGTATCGGAAACTCTTGGTGTACGAAATTCGTGTCTTGTCTATGGCGTCTCCCTAGCGCTCTCATCCATAACTGCGTGGTTTGCATCCATGGTGCTTCAACCAGTGTTCGAAACCTTGGCCTTACTATCGCTACTAAGGCTTCTAATCACGTTGCTATTCCTACTAAACGCATTCTTTCCGAACAACGTAGTTAGATACCTAATGTTGGTATTCGGCTTAGTGACCATACATACGCTGTACGATTTGAGTCTGTACGGTATGTACCTCGAACGTGTTTGTGGATACGAGATGCATAAATACCATACCGTAGCCGAGGTAGCGACCCTGATCGGAACGATGATGGCGGGAATCCTTGTGCAGAGATTCGGGGTGAACCTCATCGTATTCATCACGTCCATGATCTACCTAATCTCTTCGCTTCTAACAGCAAAGGTTTGGCGCAGACCGTACTGATCCCGCCCGAAACTTTCAAGAAGCTTATTACCCTCTACTTAGAGATTCGCTCGGGGCGAAGCAATGATCAGGCAGCGGAACGTTCGTAAGAAGTTCGAGGACGTGGTATTCTACCTAGTGCAGGACTACTCAGCACTATGTCCTTATGCACCAAGCAACGTGTTGAAGGTACTGAAAAAGCTCATTGAGGAAGATTGCTAACTCTTTTGAACGTACATCGCTATCGAGGCATAGCCTACTGCCATGTACTCCTCTCCAGTGAGTTCAGCAGAGTTGTAGTACTGCAGCAACCGAGGCTTGGCATTGACGATCTTGGCGAACTCCATCGCTACAACTATCGCACCTATACCACATATCGTAGCATCGTACTTCCTTACGAGGCTTAGGAACCCATTCGTATCAAGGGCTAGTATTCGATCTATGAACTCGAGATCTAGCTTTCTAACATTCTTGGCGACGTCGTGCGTAAATAGAACGTATCCGTAGTACGATCCGTGATGTGTGAAGTCTGTTGACGCTATCAGCAACGTCCTTCTACCAAGTTCTTGAACGGTTTTGTAGAGCGCTTGTGCGAATTCCTGCGCTTCCTTGGAGCTTAGTTCGCGAGCTACTATGGGAACTATGCGGAAGCTATTACCGTACACGTACTGTAGGAAGGGTAGCTGGACTTCAACCGAATGCTCTCTAATGTGAGGAAGGGGATCGTCTTCTAGCGATGGGTAGTAGCTACGTAGTTTCGATACGAATTCTTCATCTACTTCGAGTTCTCCCAGCGGAGTCGACCAGATGAAGCTCGTAGTTGTTACGAGATTCCCGCCGAGACCGGTATGGTTCGTACCTATTATCACAACGGTATCTACTCTATCCAAGGTCTCCGCAACTTCTTTGTACAGCCACGCAGCACACGGACCAGAGTATTCGTAGCCAGCGTGGGGCGCTATACCTACCACAACGACGTCGTTCCTACCAACGTCCTTCTTAGGAAGGCCTCCGGGACCGAACCTCTTGTCCTTGAAGCACTTCTCCAGGACCTTAACGAGCTCCTCCCTCTTAATCGGGTAGAATCCCCATATACCTGCCTGTGGAGCTCTCACTTCCTTGGACACGGATATCACCTATAAACGTAGCTAGAACCGCGGAGATATAGCTCCATAGCGTTAGAATACCTTCCCGCATCGAGGGCAGAACCATCTACCGAGATGCTGTAGGTAAGTCAATGGCGTACCGCATGACGGGCATCTGAAGGATGATGTTGATGCGTTTGACATCGAGATACTGAGTGTGCGTCCACATCTCGGACAGATCCACATCGATAACTGTGGATGGTACGTCATGGGGGTACCATCGTTTGGACACGTCGGAGCAACGTAGTTAGGTAAGGGTTGTTGCATACCTGTCGTCTGTAGCACGTTCATCGAAGACATTGCACTGCTTTGCTGTACACGATTACCGAGAAGCTCTATCCTAGCACCATCACGTAGTATCACTATGTCTCCAACAACTGCAATATCATCGATCCTAATCTTGAAAAGTTTATCGCTGAGCTTTACTAGCATGCATATTCCACTAGCATCGTTGATTACCTGCGTAACTATCCCCACGAGTTTTGCACGAGATGTATAAACGAATTTGTTGAGTAGATCCTCGACTCTATACACTCAACAGCACCACTCACTAGCTATCGTATTTACACGCTGTTTTAACAGCACGGAGCATTCATAGACTTAAGGATTCACCTTTTATCGATATACCTTCGGGAAACGATCTTGAGCTCCATGTCTACGTCATCGAACAGTACATCTACAACGATACAAGCTCAACAAGTATCCATAGCTATAGGTGGAGTGCATGTTCGTGTAGATACATCGACCTTCATTAGATTGTCGAACGATCTCCGAAAACGAGGTGCATTGCTTATACACGGCGTCGCCGGCACGGTTCACAAGAATCACGTCTACATACTTGCATACAACGGAGTTCTATTCATTACGAAGAGTAGAGAGCCTCTTCCCTTAGTACCCGATATAGAAGCACGCGAGCTACAACCTCCACTATAGTGTTCAGGACTACCGTGAATACTGTTTAAGAAGCGTAGAGGCCGGGGGCGACCCGCCCCGTGCACATAGCTCCCCGTTACGCGGGGTTCTTCGCACGGGACCGGGGTCCGTGAAGATCGTAGCGTTGAGGAGCTATATATCTGTGGTAGGAAATCGCAAAGATGTGTTCGTTCTAGACTTCGGCTCTACGTTCCTTAACCATCTTGAGGAGTTTTACGAGGGTTTCGCCAGCTAGAGTGAGTTTGTACCTACCGCTCCTAGTTCGCCTCACGAATCCTTCTCGTCTAAGCTTGCGCAGTATCTTCTTGGTTTCGTCCAAGTTCTTGGACCATAGCTTGGCTAGCTCTTCGATCGTGTAGCTCCTACGCTCATCGCCGTACATCTTCTCGGCGAAGCCCAACAACGAGGTTAGAAGCTCGCGTCGCTCCAAGACCTAGCACCGAGGAATGTTGAGCGAATCGTTGAGAAAAAACGGTTTTGGTCGAGCTTACTTCCTTACCAAGCTACGTATCCATAGCGCGAATAGGAAGAAGTTCAGTGCTAGACCTATAGCGGTAGCCGTACCTACTACGCTTGCCGTGAGTGGCTTCTTTAATGCGATTGCGGGAACCACGCATGCTAGGTACCAGACCAACGCAACCGTTACGGTGGTCCACAGGAATACTGCTGGAGCTACCGTCAGTGCCTTTCCTAGCTTGGGAGCTTTCTGCACCTTGATGGCCCACACGCTTATCGTCATGAGTGCAAGGCTAGCAAGCAGCTGGTTCATACCGGAGAACGCTGGCCATATCACCAGGAAGGCTCCGCCCCATGCTAGCCACGTACCTAGGATTACGAGAATTGCTGCCGCAACCCATCTATTGCCCAGCACTTTGTACACGCCTGGAGCCCTATCTCTGAGTGGTGCGAAGAGTTCTTGCCATGCAAACCTTCCTAGCCTAGTAGCGGTGTCTAGCGATGTTAGAGCGAAGCCGGTTATCCACAGGGTTCCGAAGATTGCTAGAGCCTTCAGATCGAGGCCGTAGGCCGTGTGTACTGCGAAGGCGTAGCTCCATGGAATGATGACCCACTTCAACGCGCTTGCGAACGGTGTGTAGTACTGTCCAAAGGCGTAGGGATCGCTCTTGATGAGGTTTACGAAGTCCGTGTAGAGTTTGCTCGCTTTGACTGTGATCACCGAACCGTTCTTGAACGTTATAGCAACGGTGGCAGCGGTCGTGTTGAGCGTAACACTCTTCACATCCGCGCCATACAATGCTTTGGCGCAGAGAGACATAACCTTAGAGCTCGCGGTAGCCTTGGTCATAACCGCGCTGCTCAACAATGCTTGGAAACCGAATGCTGCTATGGATCCTATAACCATCACTGATAGAAAGCCTTCAGTCAGCATACCGGCGTAGCCAACGAGCAACGCATCGATTTCTTTATCTAGCTGCTTCGAAGTCGTTCCCGAACCAACCAAGCTATGGAATCCAGATAGAGCTCCACAGGCAACGATTAGTGGTATTGTTGGCCAGTACGGCGAGGGTACACCACCAACAACCCTCGCTTGCGTGAGCGAGGTCACGGTTGGTATGAGGAACGAACCCTTACCAATGAAAGCATCTACGATCAGTGCGCTTCCTCCTAGCGCTAGCGAAGCCCACAGGATGTATGCATTCATGTAGTCTCTGGGCTGTAGCAACAACCATACGGGTAGGGTAGCAGCTACGAAGCTGTAGATCGCGAGTATCACTAACCATGTATGGGAATCGAGCTTTATTGGAAGGTAGTATCCGGCGGCAACAGCCGCAATGATCAGAATC
>JAMOOB010000021.1 GCA_027066265.1 Desulfurococcales archaeon | reverse complement strand
CGCCTACCGAAACCCATGAGATCCGGAAAACCTGGGTGCGCACCTACAGCAACGCCACGCTCCTTAGCCAACCTAACGGTTTTCCTCATAACGGTTGGGTCCCCTGCATGGAATCCACAAGCAATGTTTGCAGACGTTATGTACTTGAACAGCTCTTCATCGTTACCGAGCTTATACCTCCCGAAAGACTCTCCAGAATCCGCATTGAGATCCACGAATCGAGCCACACCTCGCCACCGAGAGTAGCTACCTAGCTCTGCGTAGGCTTATACCTAGATGAAGAGATCTTTATAGATCATTACCGCTAGCTTAGGTTGATAGAGGTAAAAAGAGAGGTTGTTCGACAAAATGAGCGTTACACGTTCTTCAGAATCTCGTAGTACTCTAAACGCTTCTCCTTGGGTAGAGGCTTGGTGACAGCGCTAACCAGCAACGCAATGATGAAGTTCAGTGCCAGCCCTATCATACCGGCTTCAGCTGGGTGGAACGTTATTGGTATACCCAGCTTTCCACCGATCTTATTGGATAGGATTGCCGTAACGATGGCTCCAACTATTAGCCCGCTCAACGCTCCTTCCTTGTTGATCCAGTTCCTCTTGGTCGGTATGATTGCTTGGAGTATCGCTGGTAGGAATTGTAGACCTCCAGCACATGCAATAGCCGTTATGTCGAATATCAGCCCTGGCTTCAGTATGGCTAGGTACCATCCGATGAATGCCCATAGGAGCAGCAACACCCTTCCCACGATAACGAGCTCCTTTTCGCTTGCTTTCGGTCTTACGTATCGCTGGTAGATGTCCCTCGTTAGTATGAGCGACGTTGTTCCTAGGAACGAGTCTAGGGTAGACATTGCAGCCGCCGCTGCTCCCGCTAAGAGGAACCCGGCTAAGATGGGATGCGTGAATTTGTAGATCATGTAGGCCATGACGGCGTCTCGCGAACCGTAAGCGCTTATCAACTCCTTTATGAATCCTGGCTTGAGTCCGGGAGCACCAGTAACGTTGAGGACGGCTGCAGCTAGTCCTACGAGAGCTGCCGGGATGTAGTAGCTGCTTAGGTAGATGGCTGTACCTACGCTCGACCACTTTATGGTCCACGTATCCCTAGCAGCGTAGTACTTTATCCATAGGTGCGGTAGGAGCATTAAACCAATGCTGTAGACTACGATGAAGCTGAGCAGTAGGTCTGGACTCCATCTAAGGGTTAGCATCGATGGATTGACGTTCTTCACAGCTTCGAAGAGCTGTCCAATACCTCCTGGGAAGAAGCGGAACGTTATCATGAGCCCAGCTAGCCATACACCTACATACATCCAGATACCTTGCAGAACGTCGGTCCAGTACGCTGCTCTAAGCCCTCCTAGAACTACGTAGAGTGCCGCAACGAGCATTAGGATCAACGAAGCTGTTTCGTAGGGTACCTTACCACCGCTTCCAATAGACAGTATTATTCCTAGACCGATCGCTTGAACGACTATGTACGCTATGATGAACAGCGCTTGGATGATCGCCGTAGCTATGCGCATCGCTTCGCTTCCATAGAAATCGGCTAAGAGATCGGCGGGCGTTATGAAGCCCTTAGCTTTGCCTAGTACGAACACTCTCTTACCGTAGTAGTACCCCCAGACAGCTGCAAGTGTTGTCCATGCCATTGCAGCGATCCAGAATGAGATTCCTACACTAGCAAACACAGCTACACTCGTTAGGAACGCGAAGGCGCTGTGGTACGTCGATGCAATCGATAGGAAGACTACTATGAATCCAGCAGTTCTACTCAAAACATAGAAATCCTCGATCGTCTTCCTAAACCTCTTTCCAGCAACGTACCCTATACCTATGCAGAGAACACAGTACGCAATGATTATGGAGGTAACGACGAGCCAGGTCTCCATCGTTTCACCTCCACACCGTTACGGCTGCGATGATCGTCACCACGATTATCCCTATCCATATGATCAACGAGTAGAGGAATGGAATGCTTACGCCCAGCACTAGCGTCGGCTCGTTGACGAAGTATATCGTGAACACCAATGCGTAGAGTATCAGGAACGCTAAGGTTAGCACTACATCGCGTTTCTGCTTGAAGAGCTTGTACTCAATCTCTGGCAGAACACGCGTCAATCAACGTCACCCACGCAGATCAAGCACGCTTATACTTTACGAAGAAATAACCTTATTCATTTATCACATGAACGTGTTTATACCTATAAATGCATTGCTTCAACTCAACCACCTCCGCCCGGTGGAAACACCGCTATCTCGCTACCATCCTTTACAACGGCGTTCAGCCCTCCAACAAATTGAGCGTGTATACCATCGACGAAAACTATGTATCCTTCCGCGATCCTGCCATCCACGACAACGAGTTCGTAGAGCTCTGGAACTTGCTTCAAAACTTCTTCAAGTGTTGCTTGATCTTTTCCGGGGATCTCCACGACCTTCTCTCTCCATCCAAGCTTTTCCCTTAGGTAGGTGTATACCGAGATCTTCACCTTCACGATCCTCACCACGGTGCTACGCTCTCTAACCTCTAATTAGGTGTAGCAAACGATCGAAGCGTGTAAGCGTAGATATGCAACGAATGCAGTTTTATGGCTCGGCAACGCTTCGATGAAGGGGGTCGTAGGTGTACAAGCTTCCGAAAGCTTTCGTGACTACCGTCGTTGGTAGCTACCCGAAGTTTCCGGAAGCCCAGGAAGCTATCAAGGCTAGGAAAAGAGGTGAGATAAGCGAGGAAGAATTTCATCAGAGGGTTAGACCGGCTATAGAGAAAGCTGTCGTGGATCAGATCGAGGCGGGTATCGATATCGTTAGCGATGGTGAGCAGAGCCGCGAAGACATGGTGGTGTACTTCGCTGAGAGGATCAAGGGGTACACGATCGGTGATTGGGTTCGTATCTTCGACAACGAGTACTTTAGGAAACCTATAGTGGTTGATAGACTCGAGTTCGTTGCGCCCATGACGATCGTGGACTGGGAGTACGCTCGAAGCATTGCAGGTGGTAGACCCGTCAAGGTAACGATTACGGGTCCCTACACCATGGCTGACTGGAGCTTCGATAGATTCTACGGTGATAGGAGAGAACTCGTTCTCGAGCTTGCCAAGGTGTTGAGGAAAGAGATCGAGGAGCTCGTAAAGCGTGGTGCAACCGTTATCCAGATAGATGAACCAGCGCTATCTACGAGACCACTACCCGAAGAAGCTGAGCTAGCTAAGGAAGCTCTGGAAATCATGCTTCGCGGTGTAGAAGCTAAGAAGATCGTACACGTATGCTTTGGACGCGTTGAGAAGATCCTTCCACAGCTACTAGAGTTCCCAGTCGATCAGCTAGATCTCGAATTCAAGAATAGCAACTTTAGACTGCTTCCGTACCTCAAGGAGTACGGCTTCGATAAAGAGCTTGGGTACGGAGTCGTAGATGTACACACCACGAGAGTCGAAACCGTGAACGAGATCATCGAAGCCGTTGAGAAACTCCTTCGACTCGATATCGTAGGGCCCGAGAAGATCTACCTAGATCCAGACTGTGGATTGAAGAGATTGCCTAGAGAGATCGCGAAAGCCAAGATGAGAGTCATAGCTGAAGCTGCTCGCATCCTTAGGAAGAGGTATGGCTACGAGTAACGAGTTTGGACGATGATCGTGAACGCTAGCAGTACCCTACTACAGAGAATTTTGGAGAAACTCCTTCCGATCTCCGAAGTTGAAGCTCATCAAATCGCATCTATTCTCCGTAAGCATGGTGTAGAGAAGGGTCTTGTCCTCGATGCTGGTTGTGGTATTGGTAGGATATCGATACACTTAGCTGAGATGG
>JAMOOB010000020.1 GCA_027066265.1 Desulfurococcales archaeon | reverse complement strand
CGAGTTCGAGGGTAGCGCACTAGCGATACACGTGTTTAGGGGTAGTGCAGCGTGTTGCGAAAAGCTTGAGGGTCTCAACGTTGTTGCGAAGCACATCGTTGGCGATACCTGCTTCGCTTCCATAGCCTACTTAAGGATCTTCGAGAACGATGTGCTGGAGAAGCTTCGCTCCCTAGGCATGGAGAAGGTATCGCTGAACGGGAAGAGGTTGAGGGATGCGATCCAAGCAATCGATTCTAGGATCGAGGAGCTGAGGAAGGTCGTTGGTGAAGAGATCGAGGTTTCGAAGATCGTTGAACGGAACCTTCAACGCATCGCGTTCGTAAAGCTCGTGTTGGACAACGAGTTCGAGAGGATCAAGCTTCTGAAGCTAGGTATCTCGACTAGGTACAGCTTCGTTGTCGAGGGATGGGTTCCGAGATCCATGATGAACATCGTCGAGGGCGTTGTTAGGAGTACGAAGAGCGGTATCGTTCTGGAGATCTCTACCGAGGAAGAACCTCCTGTGAGGCTGAGGAACCCGAGACCTCTGAAACCCTTCGAATTGATACCGACACTCTACGGCTATCCATCGCCTAGGGAATGGGATCCCACGCCCATCATGGCCTACTCATTCGTACTGTTCTTCGCCTTCATGCTCGGAGACGCTGGCTACGCGCTGGGTCTAATCATAGCAGCTCGCTACGTTCTTCCCAAGCTCGTGGACAACCCCGAGAGCGAGACCGTGAAAGCGATTCAGAGGATTCTGTACGTAGGTGCGGGCGCTACCATAGTCTTCGGATTGCTGACGGGTTCTCTCTTCGGACCTCAGCCATGGTTGCCATCGATCATAGCTACCAGTGGTAGCGCTACCGAAAAGCTCGGTACGTTGATGCAGGTATTGATGCAGTGGAGCATGCTTGTAGGCTTCGCACACATACTTCTAGCACACATCATAGCAGCGATCAAGAACTTCAAGCTGGGTAGTAGGTGGAGCGGAATCAACGAACTCGCGATAGCGTGCGCCATGATCTTCGGAGCGATATACATCTGTGGATGGCTGAACATCTACAGCTTCGATCCCACGATCCTAAGCATAGCGAAGTACGGAGCGCTAGCCTCCGTAGCGCTCATCATCGTGAGCAAGATCCTTGCGCAGGGTGCTCTAGGAGCAATGCTCTGGATATTCGATCTCACGGGACCGCTAAGCGATGTGATTAGCTACGTAAGGCTGGCCGCCATAAACATGGCTACCACGATCATGGCGTTCGTATTCAACGATGCAGCTAGAGGCATCCTAGCATCGATGTGTGGAGCTCTAGGATACCTAGCGGGATCGATCGTGGGTGGAATCGTCGTAGCGATATTCCTATTCATAGCACACATCTTCAACCTAGCGCTAGGAACACTAGGAGCATTCGTACATTCGCTAAGGCTATGCATCCTAGAGTTCGGAACCAAGTTCTACGAAGGAAGCGGCAAACCATTCACACCGATCAAGATCGAGCTAACGAGGTACGTACAGCTAAGAAAAGGATAGAGCTGAACCACGAAAGCAATGCACGTAGAGCTCCATACAACGATCGAACCCTATCAATGCATCGTTGAGTAGCTAGAGATAGGCTCTACTCAAAGCTTTTCCTCCTCATCGCTGAGCAGAACCTCCTAATACGTTCGTAGATAGATGGGTTCTCAAGCCTTTGAAGAAGTTCGGAAGTAGGTTGAGGGTGATTAGCGATAAGCGATCTGATCGTGGCTATCGATCTTAGCGAGGATGGTCCTAGAGTAATAGCGTTGGTAGGTGCTAAGGAGTACGTGTTGAAGTCTAGGTTCTTTGGACAGGTTTGTACGGGTCTCAAGCATTTTCGAAGAGTTTCTCCGGATAGAAAGGCTCGCTACCTAAGATTCTTCGAAAAGAGGTACTCGAAGATAAGGGAGTTGCTAGCTTTGGCAAGGATAGTGCTTTCGATTAGGGAAGCGAAAACCTTGATCGAGATCCATAGACCCGTACTCATAGTCATCGACAACAAGCTTGCGAAGAGCATAGATTACCAACCTAAGGTACTCGAAGACGCTCCGAAACCTAGATACCTAAACGATTTGATGACTATAGCGGATAACTTAGCCAACTACTTCAGGATACTGTTGAGGAACGATCCCAAACGGTTCAGGGAAGAGCTTGAGAGATTCGAGAAGTAGTGGAACGGCCGCGTCACGGCAGAGCCCACGGCTCATCCCTCCTTCACCGTGGGGGCCACTCCGCGGCCGTCCACGAGTAAGACATGTCTTGGAGGTATATTTACGTTCTCCGAGACTAGGAGGAGTGCATCGCACTTTCGCTAGGGTTGCAGCGCTCCATGGTTTGTAGTAGCTCTTGAAGAGATTCCACGGATTTTGTCCACGAATTAAACGTTTCCAAGTTTTTTGTAGCTTCCTCTCCGAGAGTGCTATTCTCTGCATGGATTCCTTCGATGAATCCTCGCCGCGGTGGGTATGGATAGGCTCGCTACGGGGTTGAGGTATTGTCGCTAAGCTTTATACTGGGTATGGGTGTAGCGATGTAGGTACACCTCCATGTCTTTTAGGGTAGCCTTTATTATTGGATACCACAGCCCGGCCATCGAAGCTCTTCGAGAAGCTCTTAGAAGAGTTGAGGAGCCTATCCGTAGCAGCGTGCTTGTGACGTCTCCCGAGAAAGCTTCTAGGTTCGTAGACGCTGTCAAGGGTTGTAGAGCGATCGTTCTCTATACGCACGATCTTCCACCAATGGTTGAGAGAGCGATTAGGGATAGCGATGCCATCGTTGTCTCGGTATCGGAGAGCTTCGCTCATCTCAATCGATGCGATGCAGAGACGCTTCGAAGAGTAGCTCTCTACTTCAAGTACGGTGGTGCGAAGAACTGGATCAACATGATTCGTTTCGTTGCTAAGCTAGCTGGATTACTGAGGGAAGAGGTAGAACCGCCCGAACCAACTCCTTGGCATGGTGTTTGGCATCCTAGGCTAGGGCTATTCACCGATGCGAAGAGCTACCTCGAGAAGTACTACGCATCGAGCAAACCATTGGTTGGGATCCTCTTCCACAGAAACCTATGGCTCTACAACACGTTGAAACCCATCGAGGTACTCATCGAAGCGATCGAATCCGTAGACCTCGGCGTACTCCCCGTCTTCACTACGGGGTACCGAAACGATTTGACGGGCGAGCCATCGGCTGAGGATACGATTAGAGAGTTCTTCATCGTCGATGGAAAGCCCGTGGTGGATCTAGTCCTAGACATGCTTAGCTTCTTCCTCCTCGACCACGGAAGATCTAGCGAATGGAGACAGCGATTCCATGCAGTTTCTGGAGTAGAGTTGTTGAAGCATCTAAACGTACCGATAATCAAGCTCGTCAAGGATTTCTACAAGGATGTAGAGACCTGGCTTAGAGACGAGCAGGGAGTTTCGTACCTAGCCCAGGTGTACGAGGTTATCATGCCCGAAGTCGATGGTGTTGCCGAACCCATCTTCTTCCTAGGATCGAGGAACGTAGGTGATTACCGCGTTCCGCAACCTTTCTACGAGCATGCTAAGTACGTAGCTCGTCGCATCAAGAGATGGATCGAGCTTAGGAGGAAGAAGCCTTCGGAACGACGCGTAGCGATAGTGTTGAACAACCCTCCGTGCAAGCTTGTGGAGGCTACGATAGGTGTTGGTCTAGGTCTAGACGTTCCCGAATCCGTTGCGAAACTCCTACACCGTTTGAAAGAGCTTGGGTACTACCTCGGCGAAGAACCGCTTCCAAGGAATGGTCAGGAACTCGTGAAGCTATTCCTTGAGAAGAGAGCTATCAGCGAGTTTCGTTGGACGTCGATCGAAGACATCGTTTCCCGTGGTGGGTACCTCGATATGGTGGACATCGGTACCTACATGAAGTGGTTCGAAGAGCTTCCAGAAGATGTTAGGAAGAGAATGGTTGAGGCGTGGGGCGATCCACGAGACCTCGCCACGGGTAGGATTGAGAAGTTGTTTGCTGGAGCTATACACGATGGAAAGTTCGTGATACCAGGTCTTAGGTTCGGCAACGTCGTTGTGCTTACGCAGCCAAAGTTTGGTTGCGCTGGTCCTGCATGCGATGGTAGGGTCTGTAGGGTTCTCCACGATCCAGCGACTCCTCCACCTCACCAATGGTTGGCGGTCTACAGATGGATTACGAGGGTGTTTAGAGCGGATCTAGTCATCCACTTCGGTACCCATGGAACGCTAGAGTTTAGGCCGGGTAAAGGTGTTGGGTTGTCGCCTAGCTGTTGGCCCGAGATAACGGTGGACGACGTTCCGTTTCTATACATCTACGTTGTTAGCAATCCTATGGAGGGCGTCGTAGCTAAGAGGCGTGGGTACGCTGTTCTGGTAGACCACGTCTATCCACCGATGATGGAGGCAATAGATGGTCTCTCCGAACTAGATGAGTTGCTCGAGCAGTACGCTAGAGCTAAGAGATTGGGTGAACACGGTCGCTGCATAGCTATCCATAGACAGATC
>JAMOOB010000019.1 GCA_027066265.1 Desulfurococcales archaeon | reverse complement strand
TGGCAACGATGTACAGACTCATCGCTAGAGCAACCAAGCAATGTCCGTTCTGCGGTCGTAGGGTTCCCATCGAAGCTAAGTGGTGTCCGTACTGTGGTCACTACCTCGGAGAAACGATTCATAGACTCACCGAGTCTTCGAACGAGTGAGCTGCTCCAGTATCCTTGGAAGCACTTGGCTCTTCCTCGACGTAACACCTTTCAGCTCTGCGAAACCCTTGGATAGATCGATTCCGAAAGCTTGCTCAACGATCTCCTTCCTACCCACCGCCGTTACGAAGCTACGCTCCTCAACGAAGTCCGTAACCATGAGCATCAGCAGGTCTAGACCACGCTCTTTCCTAACGCTCTCCAACGCATCCAGTATCCTCCTAGCCATGGATAGGTACCTACCCGGGCTAGACGTAAATACCTGCGCTATGCCGAAGCGAATACCTTCGTACTCGAAGATCTTGAGATCCCTCGTAGCGATCTCCATCGGGTTGCTAGGTTCGTTCGCAGCCATCGCGATCCTCATGAATTCGAGCGCTTGCCTAAGATCGATACCTACGTAGCTAGCTATCTCGTTCGCTACCCTCCTATCGATATCGGTAGTCGTCGGGCTCTTGAGGAGCATGGTATCGCTGAGGATTGCGTAGAGCATGGCTTCGGCAACGTTCTTCGGGAACTCTACCCCTAGCTCTCTACCCATCCTCCAGACGATGGTGTTGGTAGATCCAACGGGTTCCACCCTGAATATCATCGGTTCGTGGCTCTCAACATCGCCGCTAACCCTGTGGTGATCCACGACCGCTACGATCCTAGCTTCCTCGATACCCTCAACGCTCTGGCTAAACTCGTTGTGGTCAACCATCGCAACCCTCTTCCTGTAGTCCTTAACCATGTCGCTCCTCGTAACGATGCCGCGCAGCCTACCCAGCTCGTCTACCACGACGATGGTTCTAGCACCCTTCTCCACCATCAAGCTACGTACCTCGTTTATGGAGCTCGTCTCGAGTACGGTGATCGCTGGTTCCGAGAACTTTTCCACGGGTTGGCTAAGGTCTAGCAACCTAAGGGTTGTGTAGGTATCGTGCGGCGATACCACGATCCTAACGTTCTTCTCCCTAGCTTTCTCAACGATGCTGTTCGGAGGCTCTCTACCGCCAGTCAATACGATCGTCGATACCCCTAGATCCAGGAGCTTCTCGACAACGTCGAACCTATCCCCAACCACAACGATGCTGTTGCGGAGATCCTTCGAACGTTCCTCGACGCTCCTGATACTCATCGCAACTACGTAGACCCTACCGTCCAGAACATCGTTCTCCGAACCAAGGACTAGCTTACTGGAAGAGATCTCTAGGAAGTTCTTGAGAGGAACTTTATCGAGTACGAGTCTAAGGGAAAGTACTTCGTTTAGGAACCTCCTAGCAAAGGATTCGGTGCTGAACAGCCCTACGACGCGGAGATGTTCGTCTACGATCGGTACCGATCTGATGGAGTGCTCGACTACGAGCTCGATTGCACGCTTAACGGGTTGTCCACGGTATACGAACAGAACGTTCTTGGTAGCGATATCTATGGCTCTAACCCTAACGTCTTCGATGAGTGGAGGGGTTTCCAAGCCACACTTCTCTAGAACGATCCTCGTCTCGGGCTGTACATCGCCAGCAACGAATGGCTGAGCTTCGTAGCCAAGCCTACGCAGGACAAGGGAGAAGGATATGGCCGACACCACTGCATCGGTATCGGGGTTCCGATGACCGACCACGATTATCATCGCAACGCCTCCCGAAACCCCTCGAATCGAAACCCATAAACCTATCGAAACCACGAGAAGCTTTCCGCGAATCGACGAGCAACGATCACGCGGAGAACAACGAGAAGGATCTACGTTGAGTTGTTCGGAGCCAGGCTGACCTCATCACGTTTCAGAACCGGGGACTCTTCTCCACATCCATAGAGCGATTCGTTTCAGCGAAACTATATCGTTTTCTACGACGTTAGGAGGATGTAGATCCCTACGAGAATCAGCAGCACACCGGCTAGAATCGATAGCTCGGTTCCGTGCTCCACTACGAATCTCTGCACCTTCTCGATTCTCGTAGCGAAAGCCATGATTAGGGCTATGGCTACGAGCGGCGATACGAAGATAGCGTTGTACAGCAGCAACAATGGTATGAAGGTTGCATAGCCATACCTAGACGCTATCCCTACGAACACGACGTAGGGACCGGCAGAGCATGGTAGGAGTGTGAAGGTTAGGAACAGACCCATGACGAATGCCATGGGTGGCGACCCCGCTGCTCTCGTCACCATATCCAGCATCCTCTCCTTGGCAACCACCCTCGACTTCTTCAAGAGCGCGGATGCTATGGTCCAGCAACCGAAGCCTATGGCTATGGCGCTCAGTATCCACGGAGCTACGTCGAGGAGCCTAAGTATCTTGGATAGCCCGAGACCTAGAAGCGAGTACCCGATGAATACCGCTAGAACGAAGCTTGCACCCGTCGCTAGTACGAGCCTAGAACCTCTCTCGGTTGCCGTGAAGGCTGTTGCTAGGAGGAGCAGGATGTAGATGTATATCGCGCACGGATTGATCGCGTCGGCAACCGCTAGACCTACCAACATCACGAGGAGCCTCTCCATGCTTGGTAGCTCTACCTCGAACCTAGACTCGATACCGAATAGCTCGGGTGCGAAGGTTGCTGTGAAGTTCGTGATGTTGTCGATGCATACGCATCTATAGAGATCCTTGCCGACGTATATCGGGATCTCGTTTGGTTCGTGAGAAAGGTTCAGCAGTTTGAGCCAGAAGGAACGATCCTCAACCCCGCCGATGACGATAGCTACACAGCTACGGTTCCTGATCACGAGAGTCGTTGGTACAGCGGGACAAACCTGTCTAGGATCACTGCATCCCGGGGTTTCCCTACACCACTCCCTACACAGCGTTTCGTATAGTCCAAGCGTTTCGTAGAGAGCGTTGAGTCTAGCTACGCACTGCGGATCCGTAACACCATCGCAGAAGTAGGCGTGGTTAGACCCGAACGTGTTCTTCAAGAACTTGGCTAGAGGTTTGCAGTGTCCACACGTGGTCAATCCGTACTCGTAGAAGAGGTAGTCCTTGGATAGGGATAGAGATAGCTGGTTCTCGGGTTGATGAGGTACGTAGAGGATGGCGAAGACGAGCAGAGAGATCACGATGAGTGGGAACGCAACCATCAACAGCTTTCGTTCGTCGACCACGTACTACCACCGTCTCCACGCATCGAGTTCGATGCGTGAGCGGAAATATGTGCTACCTAGAATGCTTTCGGTGATCGAGGTAACAACGTGGTAGAGTTTATAAGGAGCCGCACGCGGGGCTATCATGACAGCTCTGCGAAGGAAGTTGGATGGGAGCGATGGAGGATAGGGTGGTGGGTAAACACGTCTACGGAAACCTGTACGATGTAGACGTATCGATAGCTGGCGACGAGGCTAAGCTTAGAGAGATAGTTGTCGAAGCAGCTAGGAAGGGCAACATGACGCTGTACGACATCAAGAGCTGGAGCTTCGGCGGTAAGAAGGGTGGTGTATCGGTCATTGCACTCGTTGTAGAGAGCCACATCGCTATCCATACCTGGGTCGAGTACCGCTACGCAACCGTAGACGTCTATACCTGCGGTGAGAACAGCGATCCCTGGGCTGCTTTCAACCACATAGTCAAGGCGTTGAGACCCAAGTACTACACCGTGAACTACGCCGATAGGAGTAGCTTCGGCGCTATCAGAACGACGTGAAGTGATGAAGGTAAAGGCTCTGATCGATGATGTGGCTGAGCTACGCTGATCCTTTTTTAGTTTTGTAGAGCTTCGAAAGAGATAATTCTCTGCATCCCTCTACACGTCCTGGGCGAAACCCATGATTCTCTTCGATTGGGGTACCTACAACGGTCTGTCGATGCTTAGCAAGGCAGCAGCTCTAGGGATGAAGCTCACCGAGATCCCTCCCTACGACCTATCTAGGAAGAGTCGTGGTTCGGAGTACTTCGAAGCATACCGAGATTTCGCCACCAAGGCTTTCACCACGGTTACGGCTCACGCACCCTACTACAACATCGTTAGCGAGAGCAAGTACGTTAGGGAAAGAGTTCTGCGAGCCATGAAGGCTGCTCTTAGGAGAGCTGCGGAAGCTGGTGCCGAGGTATTCAATCTCCACCTAGGTTGGAAGGTGTTCGGTGGTGATAGAGATATCGAGCTAGCTGCCGAGTTCATCAAGGAGCTTCTGAAGGAAGCTCCGGAACGCATGATCATAACGCTCGAGACTACGTATAGCCGTAGACAGCTCGGGAACTTCGACGAGCTTAGAGCAATCCTAGAGCATGTGAACAGCGAAAGGGTTTCGATATCGATACAGCTCGAGAACGTATTCATGTACGAAACGCATCTAGACGAGCACGGCAACTTCCATCGAGCCGATGCAGAGGCAACCGTAGATTTCTGGCTCAACATCCTTAGGAAGGGTCTTGAGCTAAGCAAGGGGTTCCTAAGCC
>JAMOOB010000018.1 GCA_027066265.1 Desulfurococcales archaeon | reverse complement strand
CGATGCTATGATAAGCATCGTATCGAGTACGCATACCCGCTACCTAGCATCCATAGACCCCTCTAGGCAAGCGTTGGCTGCTCGAGCTAGGCGAGAAATCAACGAAGTATTCCTGCGTAGAGCTGCCGAGGGTAAGCTTAGGTGGGTGGTAACGATATTTCCAACCCGTGCACTCGCTCAGGAAGCCAACATGAGTTTCGAAACCTACGCCGAGTTCGTGTTCCGCGCTCTGAAGCTTCACTACGAGGATCCAGTCGAGGAGTGGAAGAAGCAAGCAGCGTTTCAGCAGAAGATCATCAACGTGCTTTCGAAGGGATGCGAGCTCCACATCACTGGTCGTGGAGTGGATCTGTACCTAAGGATCGATGGTAGGAAGTGGATCAACGACGATGGCAAGAACAACATGCCAGGTGGAGAAGTGTTTACGGCTCCTATCGAGGATAGTGTTGAGGGATGGATCGAGTTCGAGTATCCAGCGATATACCGTGGTAGAGAGGTTGAGGGCGTGAAGCTAGTGTTTAGGAAGGGTATGGTGGTCGAGGCTAGGGCTATCAAAGGCGAGGAGTTCCTCAAGAAGATGCTGGAGGTCGATGAAGGTGCTAAGCGCGTTGGCGAGTTTGCTTTCGGTCTCAACTACGATCTCCAGACCTTTACGAAGGAGATACTGCTAGACGAGAAGATTGGTGGAACCATACATCTAGCTCTAGGCTCTGCCTACCCAGAGACCGGTGGCAAGAATACGAGCTCGATACACTGGGACATGATAAAGGATTGCCGTGGCGTCAAGGTGTACCTAGACAAGGATCTCGTGTACGAGGATGGTAGATTCCTAGAGAGCGTTCTATGAACTGAACACAGGTATTTACCCACGTGACCCCGTTTTTCCGGGGCGTTGCTGTGATCGAGCGTAGGGTAATGATCGTCGGTGTCCTAGGCATCGTGTTCCTAGTCCTAACGCTCATACTCGTTAAGTTCGCTATGTATAGAGAGGTAACGCCTCGCGAGATCCCACCGTTCTCGATAGATCTGAAGCCCGGCAACACGTCGACGATATATCTCTGGGACTACGTAGGCGATACGCTCTTCGAACGATTGAACGTAACGATAGTGAGCATGTGTAGGAATCTAAGCATTGAGCTATGGGAGCAGGGAACGACTGCATTGCGTGGTAAATGGCTTCTCAGCTACGGTAAGAACCTTACGTTGAGCGATCTGGATCGCTACACGAATCCATCGATATCGATGCTATCCAACGAGAGCTGTCGCGCTAAGGTATCGATAAGCTACTTCTCCGTAAGCATGCCGTGGGCATTTCTAAACATCGTAGCGCTCGTAACGATGATCGCGGGATCCATCATGATAATGCTAGCCATAAACACGTTCGTAGTACTCAAAGCATTGGAACTCCGTAGGAAAAGCGTTCAGCGTTCTAGCACTTGAGCTCTTCCTTAACGATCTCCGTGAACGTCTTGCCCGTAGCCTCGACCTTCTTCTTGAGCTCTCTGTAGACCTCTATGTGACCACGATCGCGTTGCCTAAGGAAGTAGAGTATGTGGCTCACGAGCTTCGCCGGGTCTTGGAAGGTCTTTCCACACGCCGGGCATCTCCAGCACGGTTCCGTACGTAGGGTTGGTGTACTGGGCTTAGCTACGCTAACGCTCTTAGCCGTAGGCATGCTCTGCCTAGCAAGATAGTACCAGAGTTGGTATGGATCGACGTTGCAGAGCGCTGCTATAGACTTAACGATTTCGAGGAGTAGAGGTGCATGCACTTCTCTAACGATCTTCAGCATATCTTCGACGCATCGATTCACCGAACCACCCCTCCAAACCTTGGTACGGGAGAAGATATAGGGTACGACCCTCAACCAAGGCGTGGTGGCAACGATGAAGAAGGTTCACGTTGGTGACGAAGGTTGTACCCAGTTCTTCCAAAGGTACGTACCTAAGTACGCAGAACCACTCGAACTCCTCGGCGAACTCGACGAGTTGGTTGCTACGCTATGCCTAGCATCGAGCTACCTACACAGCGCTGGTCTCGATGAGCTGGTCGAGGTTCTGGAGAGGGAGGTGTCTCGCCTAAGCAAGGTTATGAGCTACGTAGCGGGCTACGGCTCGAAGCCCGTGGACGAAACCGTGGTTAGAGAACTCGAAAAGATGATCGACGATATGTGGAGAGAGCTCGGCACAGACTTCGGATTCACGTACCCAACACGATGCTTGGAAGCCTCGCTACTCAACCTAGCGCGAACCGTGTGTAGAAGGGTTGAGAGGAGAGCTGCTAAGCTACTTCATCAAGGCGTTCTGGATAGGGATACGTATCGCTACCTCAACCGGTTATCGGATCTCCTATTCGTAGCCATGCTACACGCCATGAAGAGACGCTAAGCCTCGGCACGACCCTCCGTAAACCTACCACTCTTTGCACGAATGCATACCCTGCCCATCCACAGCATCTTGATCTCTCTCACGGATTCGAACGCTATCTGCTGAAGAACTTCCGGCGTTGCACGTTCATGCAAGCTCTTCAGATTCATCACTACGTCGATGCTCTTCCTAGACATGTCTATGCTCGTGCTAACCTTGTTAACCCTGAACCCGTGCTTCATGGCTACGTAGCTAGCGATTCCGCTAGAGAAGGCTCTCCACCTAGATTCTTCGTTTCTCAGCGTAGCAACGCGTCGCTTCCCATCGAGCTCCAGAGCTATCTCTATCTCTACCAACGCGAACCTCTGTCTCAATGCTTTCGCTAGCGCTGCCACCATTACGTACGTAGCGATATCGTGATCAACAAACTTCTTCAAACGATTCCTCGCAACAACGTTCACAACGATTTTGCTTCTCTCGGAGACTACGGATACGTACTCTACGGATAGATTGCAGTTGTCTAGCATACGCTCGATTACTGGAGCAACGTCTTGCCCAACGAACGTCTCCCCACCAATCGTTTGGATAGAGGGAGCGTTCCGTACCGTGCTCAACTTCTGCGATTCCTCGATTCCCCCGATCAACTCCTTGAGCTGTGGATAAACCTCGACCAGTTCTCGAGGTACCTCGTAGACCGTAAGGAGAACGCTGTAGCTAGACAGATTGCGTACGTCTACTTCGGAAGGCTCGGTAAGCAGAGCAAGGATCTCTCCATCCAGAACCAGTGCACGGATCGAAACATTCCTTCCACCGACCGTAATGTAGCCGCTAACGAGCTTCAAACCCGTTCCAACGGTTAGCTTGCCACCGATCCTAAGCTCGTTGCATCTAGCTTCAATCCTTCCATCTAGTCTACCTCTCAGGATTACGTTGGATACGAAGAGAGGATCCCTCAGTACGTCCTCGACCAACGAGACTTTCACAGGCTTCGATCCCCTTCAGCTGATGCGAAGAGCTGAGCTATATATGTCAACGTTCCTTCAAAACAGCTTTATACCTAGCTAGACCGAGTGCGTCAGCGAGAACCATGATGAGGAGGTTGCTTAGCGGTAACGAAGCTGTTGCTGAGGGTGCTCTAGCAGCCGGCTTAAACTTCTATGCGGGGTACCCGATAACTCCGAGCAGCGAGATAATGCATTACCTCGCACGCGAGCTTCCTAAACGTGGCGGTGTATTCATTCAAGCAGAGGACGAGCTCGCCGCCATAAACATGGTCATAGGAGCTTCGTGGGCTGGCGCACGAGCTATGACTGCTACGAGCGGACCCGGCTTCTCCTTGATGCAGGAAGGTCTCGGCTACGCAGTGATGACCGAGACACCGCTCGTTCTAGTCAACGTGATGCGGGTTGGGCCCGGTACGGGGCAGGCAACGAAGCCTTCGCAGGGAGACGTTATGCAGGCTAGATGGGGTAGGCACGGCGATCAGTACGTACCGGTGCTAGCACCTTCGAGTCCTCAGGAAGCGTACGATCTAACGATCGAAGCTTTCGCTATCGCTGAAGAGCTTAGGACTCCCGTGATAGTGCTCACCGACGAGTTCGTAGCTCACGGAAGGGAAGTGGTGTTTCTACGAGAGAAGGTGGAGATTCCTAGCCGTAGAAAACCGCAGGGGCGTGAACCACCCTTCGGTTCTCCGAACCCACGCGTAGCGCCTCCGATGCCAGTGCTCGGCGAAGGATTCCACGTCCTTGTCACGGGCTCTACCCACAACGAGTGGGGCTACAGAGACGTTCACAGCTTCGAGACGCACTTCAAGCTCGTGACGAGGCTCAAGGAGAAGATCTGGGGTAATATCGATCGTCTCTTCCGCTACGAAGTCGTCGAACCATGCGGTGAAGCTCGTGTGGTTCTCTTCTGCTACGGATCAACGTATCGAAGTTGTCGCGAAGCTTGTAGAAGACTGTGCTCCGAAGGTATCCCCACCAAGGTTTTCAGACCCATCACGCTGTGGCCCATGGACTACGATACGCTGGAGAAGCATCTCGCCGACGTGGATCTCGTCGTAGTTCCAGAGCTCAACCTAGGACAGCTCGTCTACGACGCCATGATAGCGGTGAGAGATCGTAGAAGAGTTCTTCCCGTGAACAAGGTGGGTGGTGGTGTACCGATATATCCCT
>JAMOOB010000017.1 GCA_027066265.1 Desulfurococcales archaeon | reverse complement strand
CATCTTAGCGATCTCTTCCGCCGTAACACCGTACTTAGGACTAGCTCTACGTCTAGCGAACAGCGTAAGGATCTCGCGAAGCTTTAGAGCCGTTCTCTGTACCTCGGGTTCGAAACCAACGATTCGGAACAGTATCTTGCTACCCTTCATCTCTGCGAAAACCGTTGCAACACCACCAAGCTCTTCGTCTACCTTCTCGAGAAGCTCTAGACACGTCTCCTCCTTCCCGCAATCGACGCTGATAACCTTCTCGACGAACCCTCTCCTACCACCCATGAATCCCTACCTTCTCGCCACGGCTAGGTAGTCCATCGATACCTTCCTACGCTCAACCCTTCTACACGAAGGGCATACCAACGAATCGTTCTTCTTGACGAGGATAGCACCACACTTCGAACACTTCGCTAGTATCACGCCTAGCTTGGGATCCTTGGTCGATAGGAGTAGCGGTAGGTAGTTGTTCAGCACCTTAGCCTTGATCAGGTCTCCGAGAGCAATCATCTCGTAGACGCTGCTAATCCTCTGCTCCGTGATCTGGGAGATGTGTAGCAATCCCGTTAACGGGTTCTTGAACGTGTTGTAGAGATCGAACCCCAGAACCTTGACCACGGCGACCTCGTCCTTAACCATCGTGACCTCTCCAACCACGACGTCCCCCGCCTTGGGGAGCGCTATCCTCTTGAACGGCTTGACGTTTACGCGTCTCGAAGCCATGTCGAAGCTGGGTACGCCTATGATCGCAGCCCTAACCTTGCCATCCTCGACGTAGGTACCGCTACCCGGCGAAAACTCTTCTTCTACGCATAGATAGTCTCCGGGCAGCACGATGTTGCTACCCATAGCGATTCACCCACGCGATCTACGAGCGTAAACGTATTAAATATCGTTGCTACGCTCATCGACTCTCCGAAAGAGGTACACCGCTACCTCGAACCTATGCACTCTCTTCACGTGGGTCTCGTACATCTGGGGAATCATCATGGTAGATACGGCTAGGAGCATCGGTTCGTAGCCGAAGCTAAGGGCTGTCGATTCGATGACTCTACGGCTCTCGGGATTGTGTTTATGGATCGAGTACACAGCTCGTGGAGATAGCGAGAAGGCGCTTCGTAGGAACGCTACGTCGATACCCTTCCTAACGACTCCGAAGGGAGGGTTCATGACTACGGTATCGATTCGACGGAACCGCATGCGTAGAACGTCGAGCTGTATCAGCTCGGTACGAGGATCCGTACCCAGCGTTTCGCTAGCATCGCGAAGCGCATCGAGATCGATATCTATGCAGAGAACCATCGATGCTCCTAGGAGGAGCGCTCCGTAGGCAAGGATCCCCGTTCCGCAACCTAGATCGGCAACGATCTTCGACTCGAGGTCTCCCCTCATGAATGCTTCCCATAGGAGTAAGCTCGCCGTCCTTCCATCGGTTGGGTACTGCTCCAACCATCGCTTCGGTCTAGAGAACCTCTTCGCGTAGGAGCTCAGAACAATCTCGAGCTCTTTCCTACTCCCTACCAAGGATAGACGTACCCCTCCAACCTTCGCTCCAACACCATCCTAGCTTCTCCCGGAGTCAGCACCGGTTTCTCGAAGTGTTGAAGATCGTCGATCGCGATCCTTGGACACGCAGCTACTACGATAGCATCGAAGCGATGCGCCTCCAGATTCCTAAGGATCGACTCGTCGATCCTCAGAGCGTGGACCACGATAACCTCTCCACCGCGATCCTCGATGAGGTTGCGTAGATCGTTCACGATCTCCTTCCTACGCTGTCCGTAGAGACCGGATACTATGAGCCATCTCCTAGCATCCAGAGCTTGCGAAACCTTCCACAGCCTTGCCCGAATCAGCTTCTCGTATTCTCGATCGGGTCTCCACAACCTACCGACGTAGGGATCTAGGCAGAGAACCTCGAGGTGAGGCGCCAAGAGTTTCGCTGATAGGCAGTGGAACGAACCTCCAGCAACGATGAGGAGCTTCTCGCATCCTTGGTACGGAGGTACGTAGCATCCGTAGACGATGCCTAGGAACCTAGCGCTGAGCTTCTCGGCGAGATCCTTGGCTAGATCGATGTGCTGCGCTGTCGTAGCTACGCATAGATTCCTCAACGAAGCGAGCTCCTCAACGTTACCAAGCTTCGCCTCGCCACGGTACTGAACGGGTACGAAGATCGTGGTTATCGAGGGTCGGTACCGAGGATGCTCAAGGTGTCCGAAGTGGATAACTAGCTCGATCCCTAGATCCCTAGCCGTAGCTTCGTCAACGATGCACGGACCGTAGCTAGGGTTCGCCGATACAACGATCTCGATACCGAGCCGAGAACGAAGTTCTCGAACTACGTAGGGTGCACAGGGTTGGAAGCCTTCGGTGAACTGGAGGAGAACCTTCTCAACGCCTAAAAATCGAAGCTCTTCCACGATCCTATCGATCTCGAAATCGTACTCGCTACAGAAAGACATTGGTTAGCTCTTCCCAACCTCCTTGATAACGATCCTCGTCCTCACCGGCATCTTGGAAGCAGCTCTCCTCAGAGCTTCCTTCGCGTGCTCCAAGAACTTTGCGTAGGTACGTACCTCGACGATCTCCGTACCTAGGTCTACCCTAGCAGCAGTACCCACGGGCTTGCCGAAGGCTAGCCTCATACCTTCCTGTAGACGGTCGGCACCAGCGAACGCCATCATCTTGTGCTCCCTAAGCACGTGGTGTGGGTACACCCTTATGATCAGCATGTAGTTCTGGTCCCCGATCGTTGAGCTAAGGTACTTGTGAGCCATGACGCGCGCAGCTTCTAGAGCGTTGTGCCTAATGACGCCCTTCTCCATCGCTACGAGGAGCCCGATTATCTCGGGCTGGATATGTACGTTGCCCATCACGAACTTCGTTATCTTCGGCGGTGGAACTCCGTGTATGTACTCCTTCCTCGTGTACGGAGGCTTATCCTGATGCGTGTAGCACCTAGCTGGCTTCATGGGCATTGCGCTCCACCCTCGAAGGATCCGAGGATCGTCCGAGCTTATAAGTAGTGCGGAAACGTGGTAGTGCTGGGTGATGAACCGATCTGTCTCTGATCCGTGATGACCCTGCTCACGCTGATACGCCTCCAACCATATAAAACGGAGATTCTACGAGCATGCGATGGGGGTACCTTGTTCAGGGTCGTGGAGGGTGCTACGGAGCTGGTCAAGGTTCGTAGGAAGGAGACGAAGGATATCGCTCAGCGTCTTGGGTACATAGCTCCTTCGAAGATACACATAAGGAACCATCCCATCGAAACCCCGGTCGCTGCCTTCAACCCAGCTCTCTACGCAAACAATGAGTACCTCAAGCTCTACCCACGAATCATCGTCGGGTACTACATGTACGTAAGCGCTATTGCAGCGGTCGAGATCCCGATAAGCGATCTCGAAGGTGGTAAGTTCGAGCATGCACACTTCTCTGCAGATATAGTTCTGTACCCGGATTGTAGGTACGATGTTTGGGGAGCAGAGGATCCTAGGGTGAACGTGATCAACGATACGGCGTACATGGTGTACACGGGTCGAAGCATCAACTACTTCAATCCCGTGGTGAGGAAGGAACGTACGCTGCCCATCGTCGCCGTCAGCAACGCTAACGATGGTCGTAGATGGGTGAAGAAGGGAGTGTTCGTCCTACCAGACATCTTTAGGAACCACATCGTGAGCGACAAGGATGCGTTCGTCGTTAGGACTCCAGATGATCAGCTATGGCTCTTCCACCGTCCGCACACCGACGACGAGGTGTTCCACCTAGTCGTAAGCAAGATCACAGTGGATCCCAGGGATGTCGAGAGCTTCTCGGAGATCAGGGTAGTCGATACCCACGTAGTCCTCACTCCCGCACCCTTCGAAATCAAGCTTGGTTGGGCTGCTCCACCCATCGAAGTCGAGCCCGGTAGGTACCTAGCCCTCATACACGCCGTCGATAGGGAGGTGGAGGCATACAAAGTCTTTGCAGCTCTGTTCAGGTACGAGCAGGGTAAGGGTTTCGTACCCGAAGCGGTAACGCCGTTCTACATCATGGAGCCTCGAACCATATACGAGGTGTACGGCGATAGACCTCTCGTAGTCTTTCCGTGCGGAAACGTGTTGGTCGACGACCAGATAGTAGTTGCTTACGGAGCCGCCGACTACGTAGTGGGTATCGCTAGGATAGACAAGCAGGAACTCCTATCGTTGCTGGAGAAGGGCTCCGCTAGCTGAATCGATGGAGCTACATACGTTGATAAGCGATCGAAGCGCTGTACCTAGCTAGTAGGTGCGTAGCTGTGGAGAGGATCGATCTAGGACTCGAGGATGCTGTTCTCGTAGCTATTGCTAGAGGTGTCGAGGATCCTAAGAGCATAGCCGAGATACTACACGTAGATCCAAGCGATGTAGAGAGAGCGTTGAAGAGGCTAGAGCTGGAGGGCTACGTCAAGCCGGTGGAGAAAGGGTTCTGGATCTTTAGGAAGCGTAGCTACGTGCTTACGGAACGTGGTTTCGAGAGAGTTGCTCACGTACTCGATAAGCTGAAGGAGTTGGCGAACTTCGTCAAGGAACGCGTCGCC
>JAMOOB010000016.1 GCA_027066265.1 Desulfurococcales archaeon | reverse complement strand
CAACAACGTTACGTAGATCCTAGATCTTGTTGCCAAGCGTTTCAATCGATACTCGTAGAGACCGCGAGTAGCAACGATAACGCCTCTATCCCGTCCCTGGATAGCGAGCCATTCTTGAAATGGATGCGAATCCACGATCTCTTCTTCGAAGTCGAGAACTTCGTAGTTCCTCTCGATTGCTAGGAATGGTGTGTACGCTACGATGCGTACTCGATCGGGGAAGTCTACGACTAGGCTAACGCGATGATTGCATACTCTGTTTAGGAACCTAATCTTCACATCTATTCTAGGGACTTCCGAGTACGTTATCAGCTGAATGCAGACATCGTTCTCGATACCGTGAGGTGTTGGAAGACGCATCCATACCCTTAGCCAAGAGACGCTATCTCCTTCATAGATTTCCATTCTATCGACAGTGCTTGAAGCAGACGTAGTGGTATCTTCAAGCACATCGCTGTTGTATAGATCCCCAACATCTACTTCGTCTACGATCCTCAGATCGAAGAGATGTTCATCTCCTCGATATATGGAGAACATCTTGTGTTCGTAATCGAAAGCGATTCTGTAGATACATTTCTTGCCGACGATCGTAGTTCCACGAACTTCCATAATGGGTTTGGTGTCTACAGAGCTCGACTTGGTTAACGGAATTACAGAGATCGAGAGAGGTTCTAGCTTCAGAACCGTGCAGAACCTAGGCAATGCGATCTCTTGATGTATGGGTTCCAAAGGCTTTCCATTGACTAGGTACTGCTCAGCAACATCTCTAGAGAAGGGATACACAGCGATCTCTACGGGAACCACTAGATGGTATGGTAGGGGATTCATAACTACAAGGCTAGGTCTATGCTTTGCATGCGACGCAATGCGCGTCATGATGTCGTTCACGAGCGTTGCAACGGATTTGAGTAGCGAGTATGCACGACCCAACGAGATTACGAAGGGTTCGTCTGTAATGGTTCCACAGACGATATCGTGGCTATGAAGTTTGAGAAGCTCTTTCCATAGCTTCTCGATTTCTCTCCAAACATCGATGGGCAAGAGCTTTCCGAAGGTCGATGCAAGAGGTTCTAGATAGGCATAGAGAAGTCTTTCAACGAGGAATAGCACCTGCTTTATGCTAGGACGCGAGGAAAGGTAAGAGCATAGGATGTTCATGTAGCTAGAACCACGTAGTTCACCTACGTACTTCTCGAGATTTCGACACTTGGATGCTATGACCTCTACTAGCTTTGGAAGGCTTAGCACCTCTATTCGTAAACCTAGTATTCGTTCCAATTCGTTGAGTACGGGAAGTATCTTTAGCTGTATAGACTTCCTATCAACGCCGTTCATAACCACGTGTATACCGCTTCTCGAGAACATTCTCGAGACATCGACGATTTGACGAAGTGTGGTAAGCGCTCTGTCTAGGTTCGGCGCTGGTTCGTTGAGATGTATCTCGCTAGCGTAGCTCCATAGCTGTAGGGGTAGCGTTAGGTACCTTCTTAGACGACAAATGGTTTTCCAATCCACTCCAAGCATGCCTGCATTGAGGTAGCCCGTAGGTATGAATATCGCTAGAATGCACGAACCATCGATGGAACACCACAGGAATTCGTTGCCTAACGTACGTAGGTGTTGAGGGGATAGACCTCGCGAGAACACGAGTGCACGAAGATTGAATCTCGATAGGATTGCTGGAAGATGGGGTGGTAAACCGAAGGAATCGGGGATGTACGCCACGTCCATGCACGGAACGTTTAGCTCTCTACAAACCTTGTATCCAATGAGTAGATTGCGAACTATGGATTCACCGCTAACGATGTAGAGATCGGGTTGTGTGTACCAAGGACCTACGAAGAGCTTTCCCTCGCGAACGAGCTTTGCCACTCTATCCCTATCTTCTGGTCTTAGCTCTAGGTACGTCTCAACGATAGAGCACTGACCATCGAGTAGGAAGTACTTTGCATAACCTTTTTCGAGAGCTTCAAGAATCTTCATCATTACGTCGAGCAGAGCTATCCTCGATTCTTCTTCGGTATGCCACCAACACCAATCCCAGTGAGTGTGCTGGATAAACGCTATGAATTCTTCCATTTCGGCGATCCCCAACGAATCAGTATGCATAGCGAAAACGTTTATATTACTATGCTATTCACTTCAATGAGAGGGGATACGTATGGGTCTAGATCTAAGGTTAGACTTCTCTAGAGCTACGACCGATAGCTACCGCGAATACATGCTCAAGCTCATCTCGATGATTAGAAGGAAAGAGGTTGAGTGCTTCGTTGAGAAAGTGGTTGCCGAAGCAAAGAACGTGAAGCCTCGTGTTGAGAGACGCAACGTTGATTCAGGTGATGTCTTTCGTGTTAGAGCGTACATCCTAGCTCCCGATATCGAGGCTACGAGCGTTACTGGCATCAGGATCCCCTTGAGAATAGTATGCAACAGTGCGTTCCTAGCTAGAGAAAGTGGTGAAGTCGAGCTATTCCTACGATTAGGATCGTTGGCATGTCCACCGCTAGGTTGTTGGAACTGTAGAACGTTCATTGCATACGCAAAAACGGAGCTTGAGAACCTTAGAGGAAGGGTACGTGTTGAAGCGAAAAGCATGATCTACCCAATGGTCTCCATGGAATGCATCGAAGACCCTAGAACGGATCCCGACGATAGTACGACGCTGTACTACGTCGTTGGGCATTACAGGTACTGGGACATCAACGGTCTCCGAGTCTACGTTCTGACCTTCAGCGCCAAGGTAGAGAACGGTGAGGTCAAATACGTGGAGCCCATAGTGTTCAGAGCACCTAACGGCGAGCTATTCCTCTTCAGAGACTATAGAGATACCTTCGCACTTAGCAGGAAAGCGATCGTTACGAGGCCATGGCTCGAGCACTTTGGAACGGGTGTCATGGTTGTAGCGCCTCGCGAAGGCAATGTCGTGGATCTCAAGGGTCTAACAACGTACCCCGAACTCATACCGACGAAGGACGAGCTCAAGACCGGTGGTAACTGTAGCGTCAAGATCTCTAGCAACGAATACCTAGTCCTCTTCCATGCAGTGGATAGATACTTCGGAGCGTACTACACCTATGCAGCGATATTCAGCGAAGATGGTGAGCTACTAGCCGTAACGCCGGAACCCGTGATATCTCCAAGACCACGAGAGTTCACGGGTACGAGACCGGCAACCATCTTCGTTAACGGAGCTCAGCTAGTCAAGGATACGCTAATCGTCAGCGCCGGTAAAGACGATGAGATGCTTCTATTCCTAGAAACCGAGCTAAGCAAGGTAATCGAAAAAATGAAGTTCTTGAAGGGATGAACTACCTCCTCTTTTTAATTATCGCTGCAGCGATTATTATCGCAGCCCCTACTATCGCAGCACTCAACACAATTTCTTCTCCCGATACACCCCTAGCTACGCGACTGCTTTCCATACTCAGACTTTGTCGAGATGTATACGTGGAAATGAGTTTCGATGCAATGCTAGTTGTGGTGCTTTTCGTGAGTGAAGTGGTTGATGTAGTAGTGCTTACAGCGCCTATCAAGAGCTCGATGCGCTTCTCAACGAGGTTCCCAGCTTCATCCTTAGCAACAACCTTGAGTAAGTAGTGACCCGGCGATAGAATCCCTAGATCAATAGGTGCGAGAACGAGTTGTACAGTATGGAATCCTTTAGCACTACTCCTCGAGGATGTGTTAAGGCATATCACTTCTAGGTAAACTTCGTAGTTATCGTTCGCAGATATCGTGAATCGTTGCGTTATGCTTTGCAACACTATCCTATTCTCTACAACAAGCTTAGGCTTCGTAGTATCGATTACGAACCTCCTTTCAACTCTAGAGATCTTGCCGTACTTATCGATTGCTTCGACCGAGATCCGATGGAGTCCCTC
Source organism: Desulfurococcales archaeon (assembly GCA_027066265.1). Taxonomy (GTDB): domain Archaea; phylum Thermoproteota; class Thermoprotei_A; order Sulfolobales; family Ignisphaeraceae; genus JAADCV01. The sequence continues at coordinate 725 of JAMOOB010000016.1, read as the reverse complement.
ACCTAGCTTATGGGCATCGATCTCGATGCTCTTATTGATGAGGCTACCCGCAGCTCCACTTATCCTTGCAACAAGTTCGTCGTCCAAGTATATAGATGCATTGAAATCGCTCTCATCACTTACAACTATGACTGCCTGAATGTTGCTAGAAACGTAATCGGGGACGTACATTATCTTTACGTATGGTGGGTTGAGATCTAGCATGAGCTTCCTAAAGGTAAAGCTCTCGCCATCGAATACCACGAGTTTCACTCCGCTAACACGTTCCTTAGGTACGTACTCGAGGATCTTGCTCACGTTGATCTTTGTCGTTTCGTTGCATTGCTCGAACTCTGAAACAAGTTCATACCCTCCGAACTCTATCTCTAGATACCCGTACACACCGCCGTGCATTTCAACGATGTCTTTAGCAACGTTTACGGATTCTATCGGTTTCCAGCTAGGTAAATGGATCTCAACCACGTTGTTATGCGGCTCAATTACTCCTAGACCCCATACGTAGACGAACCAATTCGTCGAATTGCTACGGATAACGATGCTGTTGTTCGTTGGGGAGATCTCTACGTAGGTACATCCGAATGAAGCTCTCAACAAGATCTCTACGTGTAGTCCTTTAACGATGTCTTCGAGTCTTACGAAGATGTTGACGGGGTCTCCGTAGATATCGCGCTTCGTATTCCATACTATGTACTCGAGGCTTCGATCCTTCACAATGCGATGCACAT
>JAMOOB010000015.1 GCA_027066265.1 Desulfurococcales archaeon | reverse complement strand
AAACCTAACCCAGGTCACTACGCACTCGCCGAGCTAGAGTCCATGGGTGTGCTGAAGTGCGTAATTACGCAGAACGTCGATGGTCTTCACCAGCTCGCTGGATCGAGATGCGTAATCGAGCTCCACGGATCGATTCGTAGGGTTAGATGCACATCGTGCAGCTATAGGGAAGAGATCAGCGAACCACCCAAGGAGGTACCACCTCGATGCCCTAGATGCGGTGCTCTACTTAGACCCGACGTCGTTTGGTTCGGAGAACCACTACCTCCACAAGCATTGGAGAAAGCTTGGGAGCTATGCAACCTCGCCGACACCATCATCGTTGTCGGTACGAGCGGCGTCGTCATGCCGGCAGGAATGCTCCCCTACCTAGTAAAGCAGCATGGAGGTACCGTGATAGAGGTAAACGTAAGCCCCTCAGCCATCACCAACATAGCCGATATCTTCCTCCGTGGAAGAGCATCCGAAGTACTTCCCAAGCTAGTAGACTACGTAAAGAAACTCCTAGGCAAAGCCTAGCTCCTAAAACTATACCATTGATTCACACGACTCAACGACTTAGAACATGTTGGTAAGCCCAGACTAATCACCTAGAGCATCGAGTTGACTACCCCAAGCCTGCATCGCTCCAACATCGAAACCAATTCCTCGTCCCTATCGGGATCGTTCAAGTGCGTGCAGCGTGCAACGTTTCTTTACGCTTCGGTCATCAGAGCTTCTGGTCCCTCCAACACGAGTTTGGAGAGGTCTATTCTTCGACGCGAAAACCACAACACTTCTATTCCAACAATCTCGCCTTTCTCATTGTAGTCCACTATTATTCCCGGCATAACTTCGTCGGATTCAACGATCTTATCGTCTCTCAGTTTAATGTATAGAACGTCTCCAACTCTATCGTATCTCACTACGAACTCTATCGACAACCTCGCCCCTAAACAACGTGTTCCCTGCATACCATCTATAAGCTGTTCGATGGATAGGTGTAGTGAGCTCTTCGTTTGTGCTACACGTCTGTATGGATGCGTGAAATGCTATAACGACAGGTAAAGAATTTGGAGGTATGTATCGATGCTACTCCTTACTCCTTTATGTATGGCTTACCTAGTTCTCTAGGTATCCTTGCTCTCCACCTAATGGTGGAGACGATGATTAGGGTACCTACGTAGGGAAGGGTTTGGATGGGGTATGCGTAGGTGATGCTGGCTACGCCTCCGATGACTGTTGGTAGGTACTGCGCTAAGCTATCGAGGAATCCGAAGATGTAGGCTCCCAGTATCGCTATGAGCGGGTTCCAACCGCTGAACGCTACGTTGGTCAACGCTATGAATCCTCTGCCAGCCGCTATTCCTTGCGTAAACGTTCCTAGGATTCCGAGCGATATGTAGGCTCCACCGATAGCCGTTAGGAAGGATCCGAAGATCGTTGCTAGGAACCGAGTTCTAAGAACCTTGATACCCATGGCTTCGGCAGCCTTCGAATCCTCTCCACATGCACGTATCGCTAGCCCGATCCTAGTCCTGTTGAGTAGGAACCATATCCCCACGGCTATCGCTACGGCTATCGGTGCGAAGGGACTGAGTATGAATCCCTTGCCAAGGTTTAGCACGGGTAGGGTCTCGACTCTAGGCGAGTACCCTTTGTATTTCCACACAGCTATCATTCCCAGAACGCATGCTCCGTACGAAACCATGTTGAGACCGATACCGCTAACGATCTGATCACCTCGTAGGTAAGTGCTTACGAAGGCATGTATCAGCCCTAGAGCGGTTCCAGCGAGGGTTCCGAGGATGAAGGCTGTCCACGGATCTCCGTAGAGGTAGGTTATGGCGGTCGCTACGAAGGCAGCCATGTTCAGTATGCCTTCCAGACCGATGTTTACCACGCCCGAGCGCTCGGTAACGATCTCGCCAACGGTTGCCAGCAGTATCGGAACCATGAAGTTGAGTGCGTTGATCGCGAGGACTCCGAGGATCTCCAAACTCATAGCTTCCCCAACCTCGTTCGGGTTCTGATAACCGAGAGCAGGTACCTATATGCGTAGGGAGCGGAGAGCGCCACTATGATTATGCCTATCACGAGCTGTGCAAGCTCGGGTGGAACACCCATTACCTGCACGTAGCTGCTACCAATCATCAGCCCCGAGATGAAGATCGCTGCGATGGGTATGGCTAGGGGTTGGAGCCTCGCTATCAACGCTACGCCTATCCCCGTAAACCCGAGGCCTTCGAGCATGTGTACCGAGGTATCTACGTAGTACACCACGCCAAGCACGTAGAGAGCTCCTCCGAGACCAGCCAACGCTCCTCCCAAAGCCATGGAGTAGAGCCATACCTTCCTATGATCGATCCCCACGTACTTAGCGCTACGAATCGAGTACCCCACCAACCTAATGGTGTAGCCTAGGGGCGTTCTGTAGAGCAGTAGATGCATAGCGATGCAGATGAGTACGGCAACGATGAAGCAGCTGGGTACGCTCCACTCTTCGCTACCTATCCATGCGAGTCTAGCGCTTGGCGGTACCTCCACCGAATTCTGTGGATAGATAGGGTTGTAGAGGTATACTGTCAGGACGAAGCACGTCATGTAGTACACGATCCAGTTAAGCATTATCGACGACACGACCTCGTTAACGTCTCGGTAAGCACGTAGAATCCCAACGATTAGCCCTAGACCAGTGCCAGCAGCGGTACCCGCGATCAATGCTAGCAAAGGGTTGCTGCTGAAGTACGCTACGGCGAGCGATGCGAGCGCTCCTATGAATAGCTGTCCCTCACCACCGATGTTGAACAAGCCGGCGAGAGCAGGTAGTGCGAAGGCTAGCCCCGTAGCTATGAGGGGCGTAGCCTTGCTAAGCAGATCACCGATATCGCTGAACCCAGTCAGTACAAGGATTCTGAAGTACTCGAAGGGATCCACGCCTAGGAGCTGAAGCACTACTACGCCAACGACGAATCCTAGGAATAGCGATAGAGCGAGCTCGAAGACAACCTCGACTACTTCCCATAGGAGCTCGGTCCTAACCCTCAACGATACCACCCATCAACATGCCTAGCTTCTCCAACGTGAAATCGCTGGGTCTACCCATCGCAACGATCCTACCGCTGTACATGACCGCTATCCTATCGCTTAGATCCAGAACCTCGTCGAGATCGCTAGAGATGAGAAGTATCGCGCATCCACGGTTGCGGAGCTCTACCAAGAGCTTCCTAACGTACTCCGTAGCACTCACGTCCAGCCCATGGGTAGGTTCGCACACGATGAAGATGCGTGGATTCCTAGCAACGTCTCGACCAATCATCAGCTTCTGTTGGTTGCCACCGCTTAGGTACTTAACCTTGGCTCGAAGCGAAGGCGTTACGATCTCGAACCTCTTAACCACGTTTGTAGCGAATTCGAGAGCTTGAGTCGTAGATATCGTGAACCTACGAACGAAGTTCCTGAGCGAAGTCATGATAGCGTTCTCCACCACGTTCATCTCCATCACCAAGCCGACGGCACGCGAATCCGGTACGTACGCCAATCCCTTGGCGTAGCGCTGTGCCGGCGATAGAAACGTTATGTCTTCTCCATCGAGGAATATCCTACCTCGTTTAACCGGTCTCACCCCAGCTATGGCTTCCGCAAGCTCTCGCTGACCATTCCCCTGCACACCTGCTACCCCAAGGATCTCGCCTTCCCTAAGCTCGAACGAAACACCCTTCACAGCATCGAGACCACGATCATCCTGAACCCAGAGATCCTCCACCACGAGTATCGTTCGACCGGGTTCTCGAGGAGGCTTCTCTATCCTTAGAAAAACCTCTCTACCAACCATCATCCTAGCGAGCTCTACCTCGCTAACCTCCGACACGTTCTTCGTAGCAACGACGCGTCCTCTACGAAGAACGGTTACGCGATCGGCAACCATCTTCACCTCTCTAAGCTTGTGCGTTATGAGAACGATCGTGATCCCCATATCGCGAAGCCTCTTCAGAACCTCGAACAGTTTCTCGACCTCTATCGGTGTAAGCACCGAGGTAGGTTCGTCGAGGATCAGTATCTTAGCTCCTAGGAGCAGAGCCTTCACGATCTCGACACGTTGCTGAACACCGACCGGAAGATTCTCAACAACTTCGTCTAAGGGAATCTCGAGACCGATCTCCGAAACAATCTTCTCTATCCTATCCCTAGCAACCTCCCTAGAAACCTTCTCCAAGCTCGTGAGAGCTAGGTACAGGTTCTCGAACACCGTGAATGTTGGTACCAACGAGAAGTGTTGGTACACCATCGCGATACCCATCCTAAGAGCATCTCGAGGACTCGAGAACGAGACCCTCCTACCGAAGACTACGATCTCTCCCTTCGTAGGCTTGATCTCTCCGTAGAGAATCCTCATCAACGTGGTTTTGCCAGCACCGTTCTCTCCGAGCAGAGCATGTATCTCGCCACGACGAAGCTCGAGATCGACGCCGCGAAGTGCTACGGTTCCGTCGGGGTATATCTTGACGATGTTCCTCATCTCTACGACTACGTCGCTACCCAACAACGAAGCACCTCGTCGAGGAGTTGATGAGTCTAGGAAAAAGGTTTTGTTTAGTCTTAGGAAGGGTTGGACTAAGTCCCTTAGCTTAC
>JAMOOB010000014.1 GCA_027066265.1 Desulfurococcales archaeon | reverse complement strand
AGGTTGGAATAGCAGTCCTGCTAACCTATCGATTCATAAACGAGCTTAGGCATAGCGGAGCATCTGAAAAGAAGCATTGATTCTCTACTTCTCAAACGATGCGGAGCCCTTCCATAGATACAACGACCTTATCTCGACAAGCGTAGGCGAAGGGCATGCATTCAGTGTTGTGTATAGCTACGTAGTTCCCCCTAACGTCGAGCGCTACGAAACCGAGCGTTCCTCTTCCAAAGCGTTGCGTATGTTCCTTAACGATCTCTAGACATGCTTGGAGCAGACCTAGACCGCTAAGCATCTTCTCAACGACTCTCCGCGCTACGAAGTTCATCACTATGGTTTCTCCCAGACCAGTTGCGCTTACACCACCTACCCTAGAATCAGCGTAGAACCCTGCACCCACGATAGCGCTATCACCAATCCTACCGGGTAGCTTAAGCCATACACCACCCGTACTTGCACCCGCAGCTATACATCCCTCGAGATCCAGTGCAACTGCACCCACCGTTCCACCGATGTCTAGACCCATGACCTTAGCTACGTCGAGAACTTTCTTCCAGTAACCTAGGTTTCGAGATCTCAAGAGCTCGCGATACTTCTCGATGCGTTGAGGTAGTGGTCCAGGGTGTTCCTCTAATCCGAGGCTCTGAGCGAATCGATCGGCTGCCGTACCTACGAGAAGTACGTGATCCGTACGTTCAAGGACTTCACGTGCTAACACTATCGGATTCTTGGGATACGTAACGCAACCAACGCCAGCTCCACGACCTCTACACCCATCCATCAACCCAGCATCCATCTCGATCCTTCCATCGATTGTGAGAACACTTCCAATCCCAGCATTAAGGACTTCCGAATCCTCTAACACTTTGATAGCCTCGACAACCGCATCGAGAGCTAACCCACCTCTGAGAAGTATTTCGAGACCGTGGTGAGCAGCTTTTCGAACAGCTTCCAGAGCTCTCCTACGGGTGTCGGGATCTGTAGCCCAGCGTCCAGCACCTCCATGAACTACTATGGCGGGTCTAGGCAAGGTACTCACCAACGCCATCGATGAACGGGCCCAACCTATTAACGTCTATCGACTCCTTCTTCTCCTAACCTTCAGCACGAGACCACGACGTTCAATTATCTCCACCTCCTCCCCAGGCTCGATAACCTCATCGCTTTCAGCGTACCAGTACTCACCGTCTACGAATACCGTACCCCTCTTACCAGGCTCAATCCTCTCAACTACTCGACCTACCTTAGTACTTCGCTCCGGTGTATACGCTACCCTAGATCCTCGTCTAAGTACTTGAGCTGCTTTGAACGCTATCAATCCAAACACTGCTCCTAGACCACCGCATACAACGATCACTGTGTTCCTGATATCCTCGTAGTTAGCCATGTATATGTTGCTCCGTATCGGTAGGAGTAGAATCCCTATAGCCAACGCAATGATTCCGCTGATCCCTAGGATTCCAAAACCAGGAGTTATGAAGATCTCTACAGCTAGCATTGCGCTACCCAGTATCAGCAAAAGTAGTGCGAGCACGTTCACATTTACACCGCTACTTATCAATGCTAAGATCAGTAGAACCCCCGTGAATGGAAGAACTTCTATCCTACCACTTACTATAGCAACAAACGTTCCGAAGACCCCTAGGAACCATAGAACGGAGTTGACGATAGGATTCCTAAGGAATGCATATACCAAGATCCTTACGCTGGGGTCGAGAACCGTGTACCCATCGATATCTATCGTAACGTTAGCACCCTCTACCTTCACAATCCGTCCCCTGATCTTGGAGATCAAATCATCGAGATCCGAAGCTATTAGATCCGCGATACCATTCTCTACAAGCTCGCGACCCGTCAACACTAGGTTCTTTAATACGAAGAGCTTCGCTGCGGTAACGTTCCTTCCACGACTGGATGCGTAAAGCTCAATTCGTTTAATGAGTGGGTTTATTATCTTGCTCTCGTTGACGAACTTCACCTCACCAGTCGCTTGGTTTATCATGACGGGCTGAGCCGCCCCCATACTTGCGCTCGGCGTTACCGCAAGGATATGTGTAGGTAGCAACATTATGCAAGCAGCACTATACGCACGATCCTTGACGAAGCCTATGACCGGCGTCTTTGCATGGAGAATCGCGTCGGCTATGTCGTACATAGCATCCATGTATCCACCGTAACTATCCACGACAATGATCAGCGGAACTCCTTGTTCTTCGGCTAGCCTAAGCCCCTCATCAACTACGTACTCCTTGGTGGGTACGTCGATCGTACTAAGAATTCCCTCGACGCGCACCACCAGCGCATGCTTACTATTCCCGTTGTACGCTTCGGTAGCTAGCGATACCAGTGTTGTAGAGAGTATTAGCAGCGATACGAAGAGCAGTAACCGTATCGTGTTCTTCATGATCTCTCTCCGCCCCTCTTACTGATAGCGCTAGCTACGGCTGCGGTTTTCCCTACATTGCTTAGACCGAGGCTCTCGGTAACGATGATCATGTTCTTCTCCTTAGCTATGTCTATGTACGTCTGCAGCTCACGTAGCCTTAACGCAACGGGATGCTCTTCGTATATCTTCGCAGCTTCCGCAAGGATTTTAGCAGCTTCTCTCTCGGCTTCAGCCTCGATGATCCTAGCCCTCCTAAGTCTCTCAGCCTCGGCTTGCTTAGCCATGGCTCTCACCAATCCTTCGGGAAGCTCGACGCTCTTTATCGTAACCATGGTCACCTTTATACCCCATGGATCCGTTATCTCGTCTATGATTCTCTGAAGCTTCTTATTGATTTCCTCACGCTTCGTTAGAAGATCATCCAGCTCGGACTGGCCAACGATGTCTCGTAGAACTGTTTGAGCGAGCAACGCAATTGCGTAGTTATAGTCCCTAACCTTCAGCACAGCTGCTTCTGGATCCACAACTCTGTAGTACACCACAGCATCCACGGAAACCGTTACGTTGTCCTTCGTAATCACCTCCTGTCTAGGTACGTCGACGGTAGTCAACCTCATGTCTACGATCAAACCCTTGTCTATGAATGGCACTAGGAAGACGAGGCCAGGTCCCTTGGTACCTACGTACTTACCGAGTCGTAGAACGATTATGCGTTCCCACTCCTTCACTACCTTTATCGCACGGCTAAGGATGGACAGTATTATGATTAGCAGAAGTATTATACCTACGAGAGTCGAGAACTGCATCGTGACAAAGTGTTCGGAAGCCACTTCGACCCCTTGCACACAAAGTGTAGAAACGATAAAAAACCTATTGCATCAGCATCGAACGAACTACGAAACGGTTTTTGTTCTAGCTAGTGAGAGCTGTCTAGGTGTAGTACATGAGCTCCGAAGAAATGGTTCCCGAAGAGGTTCGGGAAGAGAAACCCGAATCCGTAGAGCAACCACAACCTCAACCACAGCCACAGAAAGTCGAGAGCTTTGAAGAGCTTGTTAAGAAGCTCGAGGACCTGCTCAACACAATGAAGGACTGGGAACGTAGACCACTCGTAGAGGTTGGACACGCAGTTGTAGAGCTCGTCAAGCTTCCAAAGAGACAGACTAAGAGAGGTACCGAACCCGAACGACTAGCTCTACACCTAAGGCTTAGGGATAGCTTCAAAGGCGTATTCATAGAGAGCTTCGCAGAGCTCGATGATATCCTAAGAGCATTGAATACGAAGAGAGTGCAAGACATAGCGCGTGCTCTCGACGAATTAAGTAAGAAACGCGTTATCGAGTACGGTCTCTAAACAAATGTTTAGATGATGAAGCTCTACCGCCCGAGGGATCGATGAAGAGATAGAACCCCTCTGAAACCTACTCAAGTCCAAGCTTCCCTTTGTAGTACTCTAGGATCTCTGGATACCGTTCAGCTATTGTAGGCTCCTCATCCGGCTCGACTATGGTGAACGGAATCACGTCCTTGATGCTCGGCAAGCCAGTCAAAGCCATCACGAGCCTGTATATACCTATCCCAACCCCTGCCGTAGGAGGCATACCATACTCCAACGCACGTACGTAGTCTCTATCCAGTGGATGATACTCAACCTCCTTGAGTTTGTCGGCAACCTTCTTACGAAGTTCTTCCTCCTTAGCAAAGAAGTAGTACTGTACTACTGGGTTATTGAGCTCGCTGTAGCCGTTGCCAACCTCGAGACCGTTGATGAATATCTCGAAGCGTTCAGCATACCTCGGATCCTTACGATACGGTCGTGCTAGAGGCGAGACATCGCGTGGAAACAACGTTATGAATGTTGGATCCCTAAGCTTAGGTTCGACAACCTTCTCGAATATCTTCTCGAGAATCTTGCCTCTACGCTGATCCTCAACCTTTACTCCTAGCGACGTAGCTACCTCCAGTAGCTGATCTAGATCTAGGTTCTTTACCTTGATACCACCTATCGTTTCGATAGCATCTTCGAGAGGTATCCTCTTCCACGGAGGTTTGAAATCCATTACAACTGTCTCGCCATCGCCTCTACGTACCTCAACCTTGTAGTCTCCGAAGGTTTCCTTGACTGCTTGCGACACCATGTCCTCAACGAGGTTCATCATGTCGTTCCAGTCAGCGAAGGCTTGGTATATCTCGATCTGTACGAACTCTGGGTAGTGCTGCGCATCGATATCCTCGTTTCTGAAGCATACAGCGATCTCGTATACGCGGAAG
>JAMOOB010000013.1 GCA_027066265.1 Desulfurococcales archaeon | reverse complement strand
AGCCATCTCGATCAAACCTCGCGGAGACGACTACGTTCTATACATAGAGAGCAGCGGAGCTCTGAAACCCGAGACGATCGTTCGCGAAGCCCTGAAGATACTTATAAACGAGCTCGACGCCCTTTCCAAAGAGGCTTCGAAGTGGCGCGAAGCTAAGGTAGGGTGACGATCCTTGAGACGTACGGGACCCACGAACTACGTATGGAGGAAAACGATTAGGATCCTAAGGAAAGCAGCTAACCAACACAAAGCAAGGATTTGGCGCTACGTAGCCGAGCTACTGGAGAGACCAGCTCGAAGAAGGGTCGTAGTCAACGTTAGCAAGATCAATAGGTACACCAAGCCCGGAGAAACCGTTGTGGTACCCGGCAAGGTGTTGGGTGCAGGGATAATTGATCACCCCGTGACGGTGGCCGCCATGGCGTTCTCGGCATCGGCTGTAGAGAAGATCAAGGCAGCGGGTGGAAGAGTTATGCATATCCTCGATCTCTTAAACGAGAATCCGAAGGGTAGTGGGGTGAGGATAATCATATGACGCTCGAGGTAACTACACTCGAAGAGTTCCTAAACACGTTGAAGGGAAGGGAAATCGTTGTGGATGCCGAGGGAGCGGTTCTAGGTAGGTTAGCGAGCTACGTAGCAAAGCTAGCGTTGATGGGGTACCGAGTACACGTAGTAAACGTTGAGAAGGCTGTGGTTACGGGTGAGAGGAAGAGGGTTATCGAGAGCTACAAGCTATGGCTCGAGGTAAAGACTCACAAGAACCCGTATAGACATGCACCGCATCGACCTAGGAACCCGATAAACATATTCAAGAAAGCTGTGTGGGGTATGTTGCCGAAGCATAGCTGGCTAGGAAAGAAAGCGTTGAGAAGAGTACGTGCTTACGTAGGTGTACCGGAGGAGCTAGCCAACAAGCCTAGGATCGTGTTCAGCGATACGCTGGCAAGCAATCTTAAGAGGTTCGAATACGTAACCGTTGCGGAGATAGCTAAGGAGATGGGTTGGAAGGGTGTTGGTCTATGACTCAGGTACCGCAGCAGGTAGAGGCTCAGCAACAGCAGGAAGTTAAGGTGTTGGGAGCCTACCCAAAGATAATTGCTGGACGAAGGATCGTGATAAGCGTAGGTAAGAGAAAGACTGCGATCGCTAGAGCAGTAATCAAGCCGGGAGAGGGTAGAGTTAGGATCAACGGTGTCCCGATCGAGATCTGGCCCATCGAGATGGCTAGGCTCAAGATGATGGAGCCGCTTCTCCTACTATCGCCACAGCTACGCAATAGCGTAGACATCGATGTGAAGGTAGAGGGAGGAGGAGTCATGGCGCAGGCAGACGCTGTTAGGATGGCGATTGCGCGAGGACTCGTAGCGTACTTCAACATACCTGAGCTAAAGGAGCTCTACAAAGAGTTCGACCGAACCATGCTAGCTGGAGACCCGAGAAGAACTGAGCCAGAGAAGTGGCTTAGGTACAGCGCTCGTAGATTTAGGCAGAAGTCCTACAGGTGACGAACCATGATCATACCCGTACGCTGTTTTACCTGTGGATACCCTATAGCTAGGGTATGGGAAGAGTTCAAGCGTAGAGTTGAGAACGGTGAGGATCCTAAGAAGGTTCTGGACGAGCTAGGCATTAAGAGGTACTGCTGTCGAAGAATGCTTCTATCCCACGTAGACTTGATTAGGGAAGCCATGTACTACGCCGTTAGGTGATGACGATGGCTTCGGAGAGCCGTGAAGGAATGAGCTTTCTCGTACCGCTAGAAGTATACCTACAGGCTGGCGTACACATCGGTACCCACAGCTGTACGAAACACATGGAGAAGTTCGTGTTCAGAGTACGACCCGATGGACTCTACATCATAGACGTTAGGAAGACCGATGAAAGACTTCGAATCGCCGGCAAGTTCTTGGCACGATTCGAACCCGATCGCATAATGGTCGTATCAACGAGACAGTACGGCTATCGACCCGTTCTAAGATTCGCAGAGTTCACTGGAGCGAAACCCGTAGTCGAGCGATTCATTCCAGGAACACTCACGAATCCAAGGCTTGAATGGTACCACGAACCCGATGTAATCGTTCTATCGGATCCAAGAGTAGATAGCCAAGCACTCGACGAAGCTATCGAGATAGGGATCCCCGTGGTAGCGTTCGTGAGCACCGACAACAAGCTGAACGGTGTAGACCTAGCGATTCCAGGAAACAACAAAGGTCGTAAATCGCTAGCTCTACTCTTCTGGATCCTAGCAAGGCAAGTGCTTAGAGAACGTGGAGTACTGAAACCAGACGAAGACCTTCCGGTAGGCTACGAAGAGTTCGAGACCCAGATCTAGCGATACGCAATGAAGAAGTTTTTCGTTGAAGAACGTAGGCGTGCTTCGATTCTTCTCCTCTGCTTACCTACCGAAGAACTCTTCCTTCCCCACGTAGCGATCCCTACATCGATAGAGGTAGCGATAAGGATCTCTCTACGTCTACGGATACGCTCTACGCCTTCGGTAACGATCGAGAACATGGAGCCAGACGTAGCTGAACCCGTCAAGAAGTTCGTTGAAGAGCTTCTGAAGAGAATGGGTTTAGCACTCGATGTACGTGCTTCGATAGAGATCGAGAACCGTACCAAGCTCCCGAAAATCTTCGACTACGTTGCTGCAACTACGGAGATCCTACGCATTGCTTCAGGAATGAGTAGGAACGAGATGGCGAACCTCTTGCCATCGCTATGCGAAGCAGATCGAGTAGCAACATCGATGGATCCCGGAATCGTGGAAGCATTGAGATGCAGCTACCTACTATCGTCTCCATGCATTGGACGAGCTTACGAGGATCCGATAACGTTCGATACGGAACCGCTACGCATCGAAGTTCGTAGAGTCGTCGATGTAGGGAACGTACCGATAACGAGTACGTGTCTCGATAGAAACACGCTCTCCCTAATAGCAAAGCTCTACACATACATAGCGACACAGCTAGCATCGGTACTCAGAACGGGGCGCATCGATGCTAGGATTCGGAACCTCTACGAGCTGTACCTAGGCTTATCCAGATGCCTTGCCAAGGTATGTGGCTCCACGGATCTCAGCATAGATGGGGTACTGGTACCTAAGCCTAGCGGAGGAGTAGAGATGGTGGAGCTGGTGCTCGAACCATGCTGACGGTGCTCAAGATAGGAGGCTCGGTGTTCTCATCGAAGGAAAAACCGTTCTCGCTCGAACTGAGAACACTCTACAACATAGCCGAGGAAATCGCTTACGCACTGGATAGAGGATGCGTTGAGAATCTAGTACTCGTACACGGTGGTGGAAGCTACGGACACTACATCGTTGCCGAGCACGGAGCTTCGAACAGTCTAGACATGGCTGTGCAGGTAGCTTACTACATGAGGGAGCTGAACGAGATCGTGGTGGATGCTCTGCATAGACTAGGAGTACCTGCCGTAGGCATCGATACGCATGCACTCGCCTACCTAGAGAGAGAAAGACTCGTCGTAAGCATCGATCCCATCCTAGCGATGCTGAGCCATGGAGCGGTACCCGTGCTGTACGGAGACATCGTGCTAGGGATCGAGACCATGAGAATCGTTTCGGGAGACGAACTTGCGTGGATCCTAGCGAGCAGCATCGTGCCGAGCAGAATCCTCTTCGCAACCAATGTCGATGGGGTATTCGATCGAGATCCACGAAATCCAAACGCTAAGCTACTGAATCTCGTAGAGGTAGAGAAGCTAGACGAGGTTCTGCGAAGCGTTGGGGGAAGTAGTGGAATCGATGTTACGGGAGGTATGAGGACGAAGCTCGAACTCGCAACGAAGTACTTCGTAGATGGTATTCGCGAGGTGGTGATATTCAACGGTCGTAGGAGAGGCTACGTTCTTCAAGCTCTCTGTGGAATCCCCGAACGGTGTACGAGGTTGGTTAGGCATGGAACTTGATAGGAAGCGTGAACACCTAGAGATAGCTCTATCTAGAGAGAGTCAAGGACCGTGCTCGACCTGGTTGGAGTACGTCCATCCTGTACACATAGCTCTTCCCGAGCTCTCGATAGACGATGTCGATACGAGGGTGAAGTTCTTAGGGTACGAACTTCGTGCTCCCCTCATCATCGAGGGGATGACGGGGGGCTCTCCGCAGCTCGAGAAAGTCAATGCTAAGCTAGCTGAGCTTGCACAGAGCATGGGTATAGCGATAGGGGTCGGTAGCCAGAGACCGATGCTGAAGGATCCGAACCTCGTTAGGAGCTACAGGGTAGTGAGAGAGATAGCTCGAGACGTACCGGTGATAGCCAACATCGGAGGGGTTCAGCTCGCTAAGATGAGGAGAGAAGAGATCGAGAACCTCGTAAGCTCTATCGAAGCAGATGCGCTTGCCGTGCACCTAAACCCAGCGCAGGAGCTAGTTCAACCGGAAGGCGATCGCGATTTCCGTGGAATCGTCGATGGGATTAGGAGAGCGTTGGAAGTCCTCAGCGTACCGATCATAGTCAAGGAGGTGGGTACGGGTCTCTCGATGGAGGTTGCACGAACGCTGTACGAGATCGGGGTAAGGATCTTCGATGTTGCTGGAGCCGGAGGTACGAACTGGATAAAGATTGAGTGGATTCGTGCATCGAGACGAGGAGACGACCCTCTATTCGTAGAAGTAGCTCGCAACTTCATGGGTTGGGGCATACCTACGGCGGTGTCCGTGGTCGAAGTACGTAGCGCAGCACCCGACGCAGTGATCATTGCGAGCGGTGGTATTCGTAGCGGTATAGATGTGTTGAAGAGCATAGCTCTAGGAGCAGATCTAGCCGGTATCGCGTGGCCAGCTCTCGTAGCCGTGATGACGGGTAGTCGCGAACTCGATAAGATAGTCTACGAGTTGAGGATGGCGATGCTACTCACGGGCTCTAGAACCATCGAAGACGTGAAGCGATGCAGTATCGTTGTCTACGGAAGATTGGCGGAGTGGATCTGTGCTAGGAAGCTCAAGCTCAGAAATACTCGTGCCTACGTATCGTGCATGGGGTGGTCCCAGTCGTGGAGCTCCTAGACTACGCCAAGCACGTAGCTAGGAAAGTCGATGAGTACATCCTTAGCAAGCTCTCGAGAGAACCTAGGCGGCTCTACGAAGCATGTAGGCACTACATCGTTGCTGGAGGTAAGAGGCTTCGCCCCCTGATAACGGTGCTGAGCGCTAGGATCGTGGGTAGTAACGAAGACGTTGCCATACCTGCTGCCGCTGCTGTGGAGGTGCTACACACGTTCACTCTGATACACGACGATATAATAGATAGGGATGAGCTTAGGAGGGGAGTGCCAACGGTTCACAAGCTGTGGGGAGTAGAGCTAGCGATCGTAGCCGGAGACACGTTGCATGCATACGCTTTCAGAATGCTCCTCGATGAAGCTACGCGCGGAGTACCACCGGATCGCATAGCGTGGGCAGTGAAGGAGCTAGCCGAGGCATCCATAACCGTTGCCGAGGGTCAGACCCTCGACATGTTGCTGCCTAGCATGGATAGGATCGAGCTAGGTACGTACATAGAGATGGTTGAGAAGAAGACTGCTGCACTTCTACGCGCATCCGCAAGGATAGGAGCTATCGTTGGTGGCGGTAGCGAAGCCGAGGTAGAAGCTCTTGGGGAAGCCCTTAGGTTTGCAGGAATCGCGTTCCAGATAAGAGACGATATTCTCGGGATCGTGGGTACCGAGCAAGAGCTTGGGAAACCCGTGTACAGCGATATCAGGGAGGGAAAGAGATCGTTACCGATAATCTACGCTCTCGAGAAGCTCGGTGGTGAAGATCGTGAGAAGTTTCTGCGCATTCTAGGGAATCGAGAAGCGTCTAGAGAGGAGCTGGAGTGGGCTGCGAAGAAGATCGTAGAGGTTGGGGGCATCGATTACAGCATTAGGTTAGCCGAAGAGTACGCACAGCGAGCACTTCAACAGCTCTCAAGGATAACGTCTAGGGATTCCGAAGCCTTCGAATTGATGAAGAAGCTCGTCGAGTACATCGTTCGTCGTAGGCGCTGACCATGTTTCCCCACGCCTACGTGAGGAAGAGTTCGTTGAACGAGCTTAGGAGTAGAATGAGCTGGATTCAGCTACCTCTAGAGGTAGCTCTAAGCGATCTCAACAACTTCGTTAACGAGAAGAAGAGGCTCTGCCTAGACCTAGAACGTGGAGAGGCGTACGAAGACGATTGCGAGGATCCGTTCGTAGAGATCATGTACAACGTTGTTCCAGGACTCGTAGTGGATCTCGTGGAGAAGCGTACAGCAACGGATCTAGCGATCGAGCTCGGAAACGAAGTGCTGTACCTAGAGCGCGGAACGGAGCTAGAGATCGTAGAGGCATCCGGTAAGAGGGTTTGCCCCCTCATCAAGGAAGGCGATGGCGTTGAGGAGGGTCAGAGGATCTTCTACATCGTTACGGGTAAGCTCGAGGTTAGGGTAGTAAGGTCTAAGACTAGGGGTGTTGCGATATACGTAGGCGAGGTAGTTCCGAGCGAACTGCAGAGGTACGTAGCGGTGATAGTTGATGGTTCCCGGATCAGAAAGCTCGTCAAGCGTACCCAACCTAGATCTAGTTGAACGAGTAGCTCGTAGGTACGCAGTAGAGAACGCGCTCAAGTTCGGTAAAGCCAGGCCAGGACCCGTGATAAACAAGGTGTTGGGGGAGCTCAAGGAGCTCAAACCCTACGCACGAGAGATCGCGAAGATCGTTACCCGCATCGTGGAGGAGATCAACAGCATGAGCCCCGACGACATCAAGAGGCTTGCGGAAGAGCTTGGAGTCACCGAGAAGAAGCCTAGCGTTAGCGAAGAGAAGCATCTACCACCGCTACCCAACGTAGAGGTCTGGGGCTACGTAAAGACGAGGTTCGCACCGAACCCCGACTTCGTGATTCATCTAGGCAATGCGAGAGCTGCGATACTTAGCCACGAGTATGCACGTATGTACAACGGCAAGTTCGTTCTAAGGTTCGAAGACACCGATCCAAGGATCAAGGTACCGATGCCTGAAGCCTACGAGATGATTCGCGAAGATCTTCGATGGCTTGGACTATCGTGGGACGAAGAGTACGTACAGAGCCTTAGGATGGAGATATACTACGAAATCGCGAAGAAGTTGATAGAGGTTGGAGGTGCCTACGTAGATCTATGCCCACCCCAGGAATTTAGGAAGTATCGCGATGCCGGCAAACCTTGTCCTCATCGAGACGAACCCGTAGAGGTACAGCTAGAGCGATTCGAGAAGATGCTTCGCGGAGACTACGGTGAAGGAGAAGCAGTTCTACGAATAAAGACCGATCTCAGCTATCCAGATCCCTCGGTAAGGGACTGGGTCGCGTTCAGGATCATCGATACGGAGAAGCATCCCCATCCAATCGTAGGTGATAAGTACCGCGTATGGCCAACGTACAACTTTGCAGCGGCTGTAGACGATCACTTGATGGGGGTAACCCATATTCTTCGAGGACGTGAACACGCTGTGAATACCGTTAAGCAGATGTTCCTCTACAAGCATCTTGGATGGAGGTACCCCGAAGTAATCAACTTCGGACGGGTATTCCTCGTAGGATTTATACTCAGCAAATCCAAGATCAAGGAACTGCTTCGCAAAGGTGGAACGAAGTTCATGGGGGTCGACGACATTAGGTTCGGAACGATAGCGGCTCTACGTAGGAGAGGGATTCTGCCCGAAACCATTAGGCAACTCATCCTAGAGCTAGGTACGAAACCTACCGATGCATCGGTAGCGTGGGAAAACATAGCGGCTCTCAACAGGAAGATCGCTGATCGGAAGTGTAGGAGAGTATTCGTCGTGTTGAATCCGGTGAAGGTTGTGATCGAAGGTCTCGAAACGCCCGTAACGGTATCGATTAGGTACCACCCATCGACGGATCTCGGAAAGAGGAGCTATACCTTGACGAAGCCCGAGGTCTACATCTCTAGGAAGGACTACGAAGAGTTCCGCGAAAAGGGGGTTAGGCTCATGGAGTTCGCAAACATCGAGTTCGTTGAAGAGCGAGGAGATCACGTTGTAGCGAAGTTCCTCAGTACGAACGTTGACGATGCTAGGAAGCGTGGTCTACAGATCGTTCAGTGGGTACCGGTCGAGCATGCTGTACGCGTATCGATATACCGTGCCGAGGGGCTTAAGCTGATCAAGGTTCCTAGAGATGGCGTTGCTTTGGGTGAGAAAGCTCTGCTTACCGAGATCGGGGTAGGGGAAGTCGTTCAGATGGTTCGCATAGGATTCGGAAGGATAGACTCCAAGACTAAGAGTAGAGTAACCGTGATGTATGCCCACGACTGAAGCGAGATAAGTTTTTAAACCTTTGCGTAGCCCTATCACCGGCGACGACGTAAGGGATGGGGATGAGCCATGTCCAAGCCCTTCTACGTAAGGTTCGAGACTCCACCAGATGTAGCTGAGAAAGCCTACGAAGCTCTTAGGAAGGCTAGGGAGACGGGAGGCAAGATCAAGAAGGGTACGAACGAGACGACGAAGGGTGTCGAGAGAGGTCTATGCAAGCTAGTACTGATCGCAGAAGACGTCGATCCACCGGAAGTAGTTGCTCACCTACCACTGCTCTGCGAAGAGAAGAAGGTACCGTACCTCTACGTACCTAGCAAGAAGAGGCTAGGTGAAGCAGCCGGAATAGAGGTTGCAGCCGCATCGGCATGCATCATCGATCCTGGAGGAGCTAAGGATCTCGTAGACGAGCTCATCAAGATCGCTAACGAGCTTAGAGCAAAAGCTGCTAAGTAACGAAAAGCGTAAAGCGATGGGAAACACGTGTACAAAACCTTTTTATCTTCTCGTCGTTAGCTTCCTAGCTTCACGCTCGGTCTCTCTAAGTATTAGAATGTCACCGACTCTCACGGGTCCTCTCACGTTCCTCGTAAGAACGCGACCCTTGTCGCGTCCCTCCAAGATCCTGACCCTAACCTGCGTAACCTCTCCAGTGATACCGGTTCTACCAAGGATTTGAACTACTTCTGCTGGGAACCCGATCTCTTCAACTACGTTAACCTCGTATTCCTTGGTCTTCACCTCCTCTACGATCCTAGGCATAGCTGGCACCGAGGTGGGAGCGGTGCAGAAGGGCTTATAAGCTGAAGGAGCTGCCTTCGTTGCTAGGTGAAGCTAGGTGGTTGCTAGGAGGAAATGTTCGTATTGCGGTGCTAGGATCGAGCCGGGCACGGGTCTGATGTTCGTTAAGAACGATGGTACGATACTCTGGTTCTGTTCAAGTAAGTGTTTCAAGTTGTTCAAGATGGGTAGAGATCCAAAGAGGCTTCCGTGGACTGAGCACTACGCTCGGACACGTAGAGGTAGGTAGATCGAGCACAAGCTAAACATGTTTTAAGCTTGACTACGTAACCACCAGAAAAAGGGTTCGAGGTGACTACGCAGAGCTCTACGAAAACGAGTGGAAGAAGGCTTAGGCAGCCCATAGTCGCGGTTCTCGGACACGTAGACCACGGAAAGACTACGCTTCTAGACAAGATTCGTGGAACCGCCGTGGCAAAGAAGGAACCTGGCGAAATGACTCAGCACGTAGGTGCTAGCCTCGTACCGGCATCGGTGATCGAGAAGATTGCCGAACCTCTGAAGAAGATCATACCCTTCCGACTAGAGATACCCGGTCTTCTCTTCATAGATACTCCCGGTCACGAGCTCTTCGCAAACCTTAGGAAGCGTGGTGGTAGCGTTGCAGACATAGCGATCCTAGTCATAGACATCAACGAAGGTGTGATGCCTCAGACCGTGGAGAGCATCGAGATCCTTAGAAGTAGGAACGTACCTTTCGTAGTTGCCGCCAACAAAATCGATAAGATACCGGGTTGGAAACCACATCCAGACGAACCTTTCATAGAAACGATTAAGAAGCAGGATCCGAGGGTTGTGAAGAAGCTCGAAGACATGATATACACGCTCGTTGGTCAGCTCGCTAGCTACGGAGTGATCTCGGAGCGATTCGATAGAGTTAGAGACTTCCTCAAGACCGTTCCCATAGTCCCCGTCTCCGCTAAGACAGGCGAAGGCATACCCGAGCTTCTAGCAGTATTGGCAGGAGTTACGCAGAAGTACATGGCTGAAAGACTTAGGTACGCTGAAGGACCTGCCAAAGGCGTTGTGCTGGAGGTTAAGGAGCATCCAGGCTATGGAACGACGATAGACGTGATCATCTACGATGGCGTGATCAGGAAGGGAGACATGATAGTTCTCGAAGGTGTGAACGGACCCATAGTAACCCACGTAAGAGCGCTACTCATGCCTAGACCCCTCGTCGATATAAGGATGGCTAAGAGCGAGCTAGCACCCGTAGACGAGGTTTCGGCAGCCGCAGGTGTAAGGATAGCAGCTCCCGGACTAGACGAAGCAATCGCTGGTTCTCCGATCTACGTCGTTCCCGATCCAAAGATGGTGGAGGAGTATAAGCGTAGGGTCAGCGAGGAAGTTGCTATGGTGAGGTTCAGGAAGGAAGTCAACGGCGTAGTTGTCAAGGCTGATACTCTAGGAACTCTCGAAGCGCTTGTAACAGCTTTGGAGAGGAAAGGTATACCCGTACGCTTAGCCGATGTAGGACCCCTAACGAAGAGAGACGTGATAGAGGCAAGCATCGTTGCTCGCGAAGATCGTTACCTAGGCGTGGTACTGCTATTCAACGTAAAGCCTTTGCCCGAAGCCGAAGAGCTCGCTCGTAGGGAAGGAATCAAGATATTCCGTCACAACATAATCTACAAGCTGATCGAGGACTACGAAGCGTGGGTAAGGGAAGAGAAGGAACGCGAGAAACAGCGTGAGCTTGCAAGACTCGTACTACCCGGTAAGATAAGGATACTTCCAGGGTTCGTCTTCAGACGTAGTGATCCGGCCATCGTAGGGATAGAAGTTCTTGGAGGCGTGATAAGACCGGGCTACCCACTGATGAGGGCGGACGGTAAGCACGTTGGCGAAATAATGCAGATACAGCACATGGGCAACCCGCTCAAGGAGGCTAGGAAAGGTATGGAGGTGGCGATATCGATAAGAGGCAACGTCATGGTTGGGAGGCAGATCAAGGAAGGAGACGTACTGTACACGGATCCACCGTTCTACCACATCAAGACGCTACTCGAGAAGTTCCGCGATGAGCTGAGCGACGATGCTAAGGAGGTTCTACGCGAGATCGTGAAGATCAAGGCGTCGAAGGATCCGAACTACGCAGCTTTCCTAGCGCAGATATGATGCTTTTAAAGCCGATCTACTAAGTCTGCCTAGAGTCGAAGCGCATAGGTGAGATACGCGTTGCCCGAGTTCAAAGTTGTTGTAGCTGATTCGCATGCTAGGAACATCAGGATAGTTCCGGTTAGAGTCGTAGGCGATGAAGATCTCGAGTACAGCGATAAGCATAGGGAGCAGAGAGAGCTTCCGATAGTCAAGCTACATCCCAAGATAATAGAGATCATAAACCCTGAGCTAGGAGTCGTCGTGGTTAGGGTTTGGAAGAATAGAGCTGCGAGAGAGAAGGTGAATCTCGTAGGCAAGGTCGTTGCCGATAGCAACATAGACGTTATGGAGGCTCACGTACCAGCCGAGTTCATGAGGGAGAAGATAGGTTCTACCACAGCTTTAGGCGAGGTGTTTCGAGCACCAGCTTTCCAGATAAGGGTTAGCGGCGAAGCAGCGATGAGGTTCATAGGTCTCAAGATCGGCGATAGGATAGATGGCGCTGTCGTTGGTCTACCCGGCAAGATTCTAGAGATACGCGGAGGTTCAGACCTAGCTGGCTTCCCCATGAGACCCGACATACCGGGACCCGTCAAGAAGTACGTACTGCTATCGTCTGGCCCTGGTTTCAGACCTAGAGAAGATGGTGAGCGTAGGAGGAAGCTAGTTCGTGGCAACACGATCTCGGAGGAGATCGTGCAGATCAATACCAGGGTTATCTACTAGACTCCTCGATCTAGGTGTATCGGTGAAGAGTTTTGTCTAGCAAGCTACCTATTCCAGACATGAACGTGGGTGTGGTTGGGCACGTAGATCACGGAAAGACTACGCTTGTTCAAGCATTGACTGGAGTATGGACGATGAGACACTCCGAAGAGATTCGACGATCGATGACGATCAAGCTAGGCTACGCCGATGGAAACATAGCCGTATGCGAAGGGTTAGAACCTCCGGATGCCTACACGACCGAAACCGTGTGTCGCGATGGTTCTCCCGCCAAGATAATCAGGAGGGTTTCCTACGTCGATGCACCCGGTCACGAGATTCTGATGGCTACGATGCTCGCTGGCGCAACGTTGATGGATGCGGCTATACTCGTTATCGCAGCAAACGAACCTTGTCCACAGCCCCAAACACGTGAACACCTAACAGCGCTCCAAATCATCGGAGTCAAGCAGTTGATAGTTGTTCAGAACAAGATCGATGTAGTTAACCGCGAACAAGCTAAGAAGAACTACGAAGAGATCGTCGATTTCCTGAGCAAGACTCCGTACGCAGACGCTCCGATAATACCCGTAAGCGCGTTGCATCGCGTAAACATAGACGTCGTCGTCATGGCTATGGCTAAGCTCTTCAAACCACCCGAGAGAGATCTAAGTAGTCCAGCTCTCATGTACGTAGCCAGAAGCTTTGATGTAAACAAGCCCGGCACCAAGCCAAAGGATCTCGTTGGAGGAGTTCTAGGTGGATCACTCATTCGTGGACAGCTCAAGGTAGGGGACGAAGTAGAGATCAAGCCAGGTATAAGAGTTGAGAAACCTGGTGGAAAGATTGAGTACGTACCGCTAACTACGCGGATAGTCAGCATTAGGTACGGAGATATTCCGAGCGATGTAGCGAGACCGGGAGGACTCGTAGCGATCGGAACGACGCTAGATCCATCGCTTACCAAGGGAGACCTCATGATAGGGAACGTCGTCGGGCACTACGTTCCGGATCCCGTCAACAGCTTAACGATAGAGTACCACCTCTTCGAACGTGTTGTTGGTAGCTATGCACAGGAGAAGGTAGAGCCGATAAGACCTAGAGAGATCCTGATGCTTACGGTGGGTACGGCGGTTACGATAGGCATCGTGACGAGGGTTACGAAGGAGTACGTAGATGTAGTGCTTCGAAGACCTGTAGTGGTTCTCAAGGATAGCAAGGTAGCTATCAGCAGACAGGTAAAGGATAGATGGAGATTGGTGGGATGGGGAGTTCCAAAGATCTAGCTCTACTCGATACAAGCATACTCATGCTCATAGCTTCGAGAACGCTTCACCTCGATACACTACTAGAGGAATTAGTTGGGTACCGCGTAGTCGTTCCGATACAGGTCGTGGAAGAGCTCGAGAAGCTTTCGAAGGAGGTTAGCGAACGTGGTAGGAAGGCTAGGTGGGTTCTAGACAACGTGGTTCCAAGGTTCGAGGTTCTAAGTATTCGAAGCCCTCGTGCGAGGGTTGACGAAGCTCTTCTCGAGTTAGCGAGGTCTTTGAGAGCAGTGATCGTTACCGCGGATCTCGAGCTCGCTAGGAAGGCTAGGAAGCTAGGGATCAAGACGATAGTTTTTCGGAGAGCTAGGAGAGGTCTGGAAGAGATCTGAGCAACGCTTATCTACGGCTCTACGTAGTTGGTGCGATTAGGCGGTACCATGTTCAGAATCTACAGGATCCAGGCAGTTGTTAGGATAGAACCTCAGAGGCTTAGCCAAGGACTCGAGGAAGCTGCTCGAAAAGTTCTCGAGGAACAGTTCGTAGCTAGGTACTACCCAGATCTCGGGTACGTGATATCGATTCTCAACGTGAAGGTGGATCCCGAAGGCTACATAGTATTCGGCGACGGAGCTACGTATCACCGAGCCGAGGCAGAGATCCTTAGCTACGTACCGTTGATCCACGAAATCGTTGAGGGTGTCGTAACCTCCGTCGGTACCCACGGTCTGAACGTAAACCTCGGTGCTCTCGATGCATTCGTACACGTTTCTCAGATCGCGGACGATGCCTACGTAGACAAGGTTCGTGGAGCCGTAGTCCTTAGACAGAGCAAGAAGTTCATCGCTAGCGGAGACGTGGTTCGAGGCATGATCACGTCGATAAGCTACGCGCATACCAAGGGCTTGGTAAGGGTGTTGATGACCCTTAAACAGCCCTACCTAGGTAAGCTTGAGTGGATACGAGAGTACGTAGCTAAGGAGGGGAAGTAGGTTGTCGTATCAACGCGCACGTTCTTTCAAAGCTTGCGTGAACTGCAAAGCTTTGGTTAGGAAGGAAGAGGAAGTGTGTCCAATATGTGGATCGAGAGAGTTCAGCGAAGAGTGGTACGGTATGGTGATAGTGATAAACCCGGAGAAATCGAAGGTAGCCAAGCTCCTAGGCATAACGAAACCGGGTAGATACGCTTTAAAGGTTGGTGTATGACCTTCCTACGGACGAGGTGTGCGAAAACTATGCTCGAGACGAAGCTTGGGAACAAGGGTAAGACTTTCAAGCTTACCGACGAGATCGTAGCTACGATCGTAGACGAAAAGTACAATAAGTTGCTCGGTAGGCTAGACATAAGGATACACTTCGACCACATAACGACGGGTACTCCTTCCCGAGCTATGGTCAGGGAATTCGTTGCTAAGGTATACGGAGTAGATCCAAACCTAGTCGTAGTTAAAGAGATTCTTGGAGAGTACGGTAGAGGAGCTTCGAACGCACACGTACACGTATACGAAAGTGTTGAGCGTATGAAGTTGTTGGAGCCTAAGTACATACTGAAGAGGAACGGAATAGAGGTGTAGAGGCATGGCGAAGAAGGAGAAGAGATTCAGATCCCAACTATACGAGTACGACTACAACACGGGTACGATAAGGCTAAAGAACAAGGTATGTCCACGCTGTGGATCGGTCATGGCATTCCATAGGTGGCCCGTACCGAGATGGCATTGCGGTAAGTGCAACTACACGATGTTCGTAACGAATAGCGAGAGCAAGTAGAGTTTCTAGAGAGTCCGGCGATTCCATGATAGTTCTAGGAATCGAATCCACTGCCCACACTTTTGGTGTTGGTATAGTAACCGATGAGAAGGAGAACTTCGTACTGGCAGACGAAAGGGTTCAGTACGTTCCTAGAACGGGAGGGATTCATCCACGAGAAGCATCGAGACTTTTCGCTGAGAAGGGACCCGAAGCTATTGCTCGTGCTCTTCGTAGTGCTGGTCTAACGATGAAGGAGGTAGATGCGGTTGCGGTAGCTCTAGGCCCGGGCATGGGTCCGTGTCTAAGGGTTGGAGCTACGATAGCTCGCTGCCTAGCTACGTACTTCGGCAAACCTCTGGTACCAGTCAATCACGCGGTTGCACACGTCGAGATAGGTTTGAAGGTGACGGGTGCTCGTGATCCGGTAACGGTGTATCTATCGGGCGGAAACACCGCTATCCTAGCTTTCGTTGATCGTAGGTACCGAGTCTTTGGAGAAACGCTGGATATAGCTCTCGGAAATCTTCTCGATACGTTCGCACGAGAGGTAGGTCTAGGACCTCCCTACGTTGTGCAGGGTATGCATGTAGTTGATCGATGTGCTGAGAAGGGACGTAGATTCATCAAGGAGCTTCCCTACGTTGTACGCGGGCAAGACGTTGCTTTCTCCGGACTACTCACGGCAGCGCTTCGATTAGCTAGATCAGGGCGTTACGATCTCGAAGATCTGTGTCTAACTCTACGCGAGATTGCGTACAATAGCGTGATCGAGATCGCGGCAAGGTGTTTGATGCATACCGGTAAGAAGGAGGTTATGCTTGTTGGAGGAGTAGCAGCGAGCCCCATTCTTCGATCCAAGTTCGAGGAGATGGCTAGGGTGTACGGCGTCGAGCTCTTCGTTGTACCGCCACGCTACGCTGGAGATAACGGTGTTATGATTGCCTGGACTGGTTTGCTTGCGTATAGATGCGGTATCACGATCGATGTTCGTAGAGCTATCGTTAGACAGAGATGGAGGATCGATGAGGTAGAGATACCGTGGAGGTAGCTCCATGTCTACGAGAAATGATGGAGGAAGAAGTAGTGTTCGCGTACGGACCCGAGCGTAGGATCGAGACTAGGAGAATGGTTGTGCTAAAGAACGATAGGTGGATCGGTGCCGAAGCGATTGTTCAACGAATCGAGTTCCTAGGAATCGATGCTGTTGCTAAGTGGAGGTTCCCCAAGCCATGGATGCCTAAGGAACTCGACGAAGAGTTTCGTGCTAGGAGAACGTACGTGGAAGCGAAAGCATTGATGAGAGCTCTCTCGCTAGGGATTCCAGTACCTCAACTACTCTACGTAGATGATAGGTGTGGTCTCTTGGTAGAGAGCTTCGTTGAAGGAGTACTGCTTAGAGATGCCGTGCCTAAGCTCGGCGATGACGAGCTATGTAGTATCTGTAGAGAGCTAGGCACGTACTTAGCTGGACTGCACGGAGCTGGAGTAGTTCATGGAGATCCCACGACGAGCAACGTAGTTCTAAGCAATGGAGTTCCCCACCTCATAGATTTCGGGCTTGCTGAACTCAACGCTACGCTGGATGATCTAGCGATAGATGTACACATATTCTTTCGATCCGTGGAGAGTACGCATCGAGATAGGGAGAACATCATGAAGCGATGCTTCGTAGAAGGGTATCGAAGCATTGCTGGAGAAGAACGTACGCACCTCGTTCTTCTTCGCGTTGAACGTATACGTAGGTTCGGTCGATACGTAAGCGATCGAGAGGTGAAGATGGAGTGGAGCTTCTGAGAATCTCCGTAGCTACGAAGAATAGACACAAAGTCGAGGAAGCAAACATAGCTCTAAAGAGCTTCGGTATAGAGCTAGTTCCCGTAGATGTACCGAAGGTAGAGATCCAGAGCGACGATCTTAGAGAAATAGCTATCTACGCAGCTCGAGCAGCGTACCAATACCTTCGTAGACCGGTGGTAGTCGAGGATTCGGGACTCTTCATAGATGCACTCAACGGTTTTCCAGGGCCTTACAGTAGCTACGTTTACCGCACCATAGGCGTGGAAGGTATCCTCAAGCTAATGAGGGGCGTCGAGGATAGGAGAGCTAGATTCGTAGCGGTGGTAGCATTCGCGCTGAGAGAGGATTGGATCGAGGTATTCGAAGGCGTGGTAGAGGGAACGATAGCTGAGGAAGCTCGTGGATCGCATGGATTCGGTTTCGACCCTATATTCGTACCGTTCGGCGAGACAAGGACGTTCGCCGAGATGAGTAGCGAGGAGAAGACTAGGTATTCGCATAGAGGAAGAGCGTTTCGAAAACTTGGTGAGTGGATCGCTAAGAACATCGACAAACTTAAACCCCTACTACAGACCTAGACCGAGGCTAGGGGATAACTATGGCTGGCAAGAAGCGTGACAAAGGTCAGTCCCACTCAACGAGACCCGTAAGAGTTGGTCCACCTAAGTGGGTTCAGTACAGTCCCGAAGAGATCGAGGCTATGATCGTAGAGCTAGCTAAGATGGGCTACACACCCTCGATGATAGGCATCATACTGAGGGATCAGTTCGGAATACCTCTAGTGAAATCGGTGCTAGGCGTTAAGCTTACCAAGGTACTGGAGAAGCACGGATTGTTGCCACCGATCCCCGAAGACCTGCTGAGACTCATGGCACGCGCAGTGAATCTACGTAGACATCTAAGCGAGCATCCTAAGGATTACGCTAGCAAGCGTGGTCTCATCGAGATCGAGTCCAAGATAAGAGCTCTGATTAAGTACTACAAGAGGGTAGGTAAGCTACCGCCAGACTTCGAATACGATCCAGAGCGTGCTAAGGTTTTGGTATCGCAGTACCTCAGCAAAGCTATCGAGGTATCGGCGCTGAGCACCGGTACCGAGACCGGTGGTAGTGCTAGCTAACGCGAGGTTCTACGATGAAGAGTTTAGAGCCTCGGAAGAGCTTCGGCGATCTAATCAATGCTGTTAAGAGCTGTGGAAAGGCTACGATTGTCGCGAACAACGATCTCGATTCAGCGATAGCAGCTTCTTTCTTGGCTCGATTCTTCCGCGATATGGATGTAGAGGTAGAGATCGCTTCCGCTCACCAAGCTCCTCGACCTATCGATCTACGAGCACCACTCATACTCGTAGGACTCGTTCAACGAACTGCTCTACCCGGAGCAAACGTGTTTCTACTCGAAGAATACGTGTCGTTCGATAGCCGTAGACTCCTATCTCTCGCTCTCCAGCTGGTTCCACGAATCAAGGAGGTGTGGATCGTATCCAAGGAACTCGAAGCAATGGCTCTCGCAGCAATGGTTAGTCTCGGAACGAGTTCCTGCTACGATGAGCGGATCCTGGAGAACCACATGGAGATCCTGAGCAGTAGCGTATCGAGCGAGAACTTTAGCGTAGTCGAAACGCTGCGTCTCTTCGGGTACCCACACGTAGATCTCGTAACCGCGCTCTACAGAACCCTAGACCCATTCATACTAGGTGTGTCGCTGGATCGCGATGGTTGTAGGAAACTCGTTGAGGAACTTGGTATAGATCCTACTTCGCTTCGTGGAGAGGATCGCGATAAACTCGTATCGAAACTGAACGAGATCGTGGGTAGGTATGCACGTAGTTTCGCTAACTTCGTTGGGAAGAAGATCGTTGTCAAGGGCCTGGATCTCGTGGACGATATCTACGAGCTTAGCTACGTGATGGAGCTCGTTCTCGAGCTCAAGGGTCTGGAGTACATACTTGCAGTAATGCTGGAGCCTAGCTACGTAAACGTTGCTTACGCACTCTATACAAGGGCTAGGGATTTGATTAGGAAGGTAGTGGGAGACGTTGTTGAGCAGCGTACGAACGTTAAGAGGATATACGTTAGAGGGATCAAGCTATCGATTCTCGAATTCGATGACGAGAACCTCCTAGGTCGACTACCCATCTACACGATTGGACGTATTCTTCGAGCTCTAGGTCTATGCGAAGATATCTTCGTAGCGAGGTTCGGTGAGAAAGCTTTCTGCCTACCTCTACCACTCACGGATCGTAGATGGCCGTTCGAGGAAGGTGTTGAGGTCGTTGGTGGATGCCTAGTACTTGATTCGGTAGATAGGGTACCGAGGTTCGTAAAATGATTCTCAGTGCACGGATCTTCGTATCGTTGCGAAGCGAAGATGTTTGTCGAGCTGTTCTCGAAGCGATAGAACCAGATAACGCTACGGTTCCCAGCGGAATAACGATTCGTACGACATGCATTGGCTCCGCGATGCTGATAGAGATCGAGGGGATAGACGTCTCGGTGCTAACGTTTAGGAACACGATAGACGATCTTCTCGAACACATATCGATAGCGTTGAAGAGCATTGAGAGGATAGAGAATAGTCAACGAAACAAGCTTTTAAGGAGTGCGAGCGCGGGGTAGCGAGGTAAGGTGAGGAGTCGCCGTGTCCAAGGCTCAGAAATTCAGGTTGACGGGTAAGGAGAGGTGGAGGCTCAAGAAATGGTACACCGTACTAGCACCACCCGTATTCGGAAGCATACCCGTGACGACGACGCCAGCCGACGAACCTTGGAAGCTGTTGGGTAGAGTCGTAGAGGTTACGCTCTACGATCTTACCGGAGACATTACGCAGGTACACGTACATCTCTACTTCCAGATCTGGAAGGTTGAAGGAGAGTACGCCTACACCAGGTTCAAGGGACACGAGCTTGCTAGGGACTACGTAAGGAGCTTGACTCGTAGGAAGAGCAGCAAGATTACGGCGATAGTCAACGTAATGACTAAGGATGGCTACAAGCTTAGGATAACCGGAATTACGTGGACCACCTATCGCTGCAAGACTTCGCAGAAGCGCGCCATCAGGAAGATAATGATGGAGAAGATCACGAACGCTGCGAGTAGCAAGACTCTCGATGAGCTGATAAACGCCATGATCTTCGGAGAACTTGCTCAGGAGATCTTCCAGGAAGCGAAGAAGATCTATCCACTTAGAAAGGTAGAGATCTACAAGTCGAAGCTGTTAGCTGTACCGACACCCGAAGGATTGAAGAAAGCCGTCATAGTACCTAGACCAGGTCTTCTAGAAGCTCCGTACGGAACAACGCTCTAGCAATGCCTTCCTTATGCAAACGATTATTTATCCTCGAACTGCTTCTCTTAGTTTCTGGGCAATACGTTGATTGGTCTCGTACTAGCTGCTGGAAAAGGTAAGAGACTCAAACCCTTTACCGAGACCATTCCCAAGCCTCTGCTTCCCGTTGTTGATAAGCCACTGGTGTTCTACTCACTCAAACTCTTGCAAGAACTAGGCGTGGAGAAGGTTGTTGTCGTGGTTTCTCATCTCAAAGAGATCGCTGTTCGTGGGATCTCTGAGGTCTGTGAAAGGCTTGGATTGAACCCGGTATTCGTTTATCAAGGAGAGGAACTGGGTACGGGACACGCCGTCGCTAAGGCGCTCGATCATCTGGACGACGATGTGGTGGTTGTGTACGGAGATCTATTCATCGATGATGATGCTCGTAGAAGGATTCGCGAGTTCCTTGAGAAGGGTGTGAAGAACATTGTTTGCGGTGCTATGGTAGACGACGTGTCTAGGTATGGCAAGCTCGTGGTGGATAGCGGTAGGGTTATGGATATAGTTGAGAAACCCAACGAGAAGAGTCCGGGTCTCGTAAACGCTGGTATCTACGTGTTTAAGCATAGCGTTCTCGAACTCGTAGAACAGATCCCTAGATCGAGTCGTGGCGAGTACGAGCTAACGGACTTGATTAGGATAGCTCGCGGTAAAGGCGAAGAGTTCCACCTCGTTGAGCTACCTCGAGATTCGTGGATCGACGTAGGGTATCCATGGATGCTGCTCGAAGTAAACAAACGCGTACTCGAAAAGATCGATAGATGCGTGAAGGGAGAGGTAGCACCCAACGTAACGATCAAGGGGCCCGTAGTAATCGAGGAAGGAGCCGAGATAAGGAGTGGAACAACGATTGTTGGACCTAGCTACGTAGGTCCCAACGCTGTGATCGGTCCCAACGCTTTCATAAGACCCTACACCGTGATACGTAGCGAAGCCCACATAGGGTTCTCCGTAGAGGTAAAGGAAAGCATAGTGATGGAACGAACCCACGCAGCGCATCTCACCTACATAGGCGATAGCATCATTGGTAGAGACGTAAACTTCGGTGCCGGTACGATTACCGCTAACCTAAGATTCGACTGGAAAACGATCAAGGTAACGATAGAAGGCAAACGAATCGATAGCGGAAGAGTAAAGCTAGGAGCATTCGTCGGAGACAACGTCAAGACAGGAATCAACGTATCGATAATGCCCGGCGTAAAGATAGGACACAACTCCATCATATACCCCGGAGTAGTCGTGTACCGAGACGTACCACCAAACACCGTAGTGAAAGAAGACTGGAAATAGCAAAGACTTAAGAACAGGGACACCATACGAAACCAAACGGCGGCGGTCGTCTAGCCTGGTCTAGGACGCCGGCCCCCCAAGCCGGAGATCCCGGGTTCAAATCCCGGCCGCCGCACCACCTCTATACACCGATGTCTGTTTCTCGACTCGAATAGTCCTGCGCATCGGGGCCTCTCATTAATGTTTGTGGCTACGTATATCGAAGCGAATGTTAGTACGATACGATTACAATTCTTGTTGAAGGAATACTACGTGTCGAGATGTGAGAGGTCTTGTCTTGCTCTCTCCATTTCTTCTATCAAGTAGTACGCTCTTATGCCAGCTTTCATCGCATTCTGTGCTTGTCTTCTATCGTTTGTTAGCAGAACTCCATTGATTATCGATGCTACCGCGATGTAGTAAGCATCTGCGGCTCGCGAACCTGTCTTACGGGCTATTCGAACTGCTTCCTCGTAGATAGTTTCCTCCGGTACGAGTCTAATTGAAGGGAGTGTGTCTAAGACCAAGTCCAGCTCTTCTTCGGAGAGATAACGTGATAGAACACCCATTACTTCAACAATTAGCAGCTTGGGAGCGAACGCATCCACGATACCTCTTGTAATCCACGTAACTACCTCTTCTGCTATGGAAGCACGTTCCTCGCTTGGAGCTGCGTAAAGGTCTATGATTAAGGAAGCATCGATAACTACTTTCCTACGCAAAGCGTTCACGCTCACGAGAGAGTTCTTCAACTAGATCCTTACCCTGAAGCTTCTCCCTTAAACGCATCCTTATCTCACGAGCAACCTGAATAGGATCCTCCTCAATTATCCTAATCTTAACACGTTGACCTTCCCTAAGATCGAGCTTCTCAAGAGGTTTCAACATACCATTCTCATAGACAGCCTCAACAACCTTAGTCATACCTCTACAGCCTCCATACAACTATCGAAATCAACCTTGATAAACTAGACCGATAATAAACGACACCATTACTTCAAAGACTCTTTCACGCTGCTCGATATGTCTTCTTGGCATGCTACTCCGTTCCCCAAGCCGGAGATCCGGGTTCAAATCCCGGCCGCCGCACCACACTTTCACCAAGCTCGGTGCATATAATGACCGCTACATCCCAAGTAGCTAGGGAGAAATCGTTGCTAGCTAAGCAGCTTAGAATGGCTTTGGAGAGCGTTTTTGAAAGAAGCCACTATATTCAGTAAAACGCAAAGGAAAATACGAATATTCAATAGTAATCCTTCCTAAGGAAATCTGCAGTGAAATTGAGGGAAAGTACTGTGATGTTGTTTATAGTGATGATGTTGTGGTCTGTAGATGCGGAGAAGAAGGCACGTACAAAGTGTTTAGATAAGGAAGAAATGTTATGTGGGTTAGTGTTCCCGATAAAATGCGAGGCCGCGTTCTAGTTGAGCTAAGGGATGATAAGCTCTTTGTATATCTCTGAAACTTCCTTTGTTTGTTGGGGGCGTTGTACCCGGGGTACAACGGGCTCAATCCTACAACGTTTCCGAGCCCAAGGAAAACCCTCGTTGTTTAGCCCATAGCTGCGCACTAAACAAAGATGGGCAGCTCAC
>JAMOOB010000012.1 GCA_027066265.1 Desulfurococcales archaeon | reverse complement strand
CATCGGAAGATGTTGTCGCGGTTAAGCATATGCCTAGTCTCGTTGGTTAGCGGAACGTGTAGCGTTACCACATCGGCTCTCTTCAACCCTTCACACAGATCCTCAACGACTTCGTAACCCACGTCGTGAGCTATCTTCAGAACCTCGGGCTTGTCGTAGACCAGGACCTTCATACCTATGGCTCGCGCGATCTCGGCAACCCTTCTACCGATCCTACCGAACCCAACGACGAGCAGAGTCTTGCCAGCCAACTCGATTCCTAGAGGTCTACGCCAACCACCGCTCTTCACAAGGTTGCACAGCTCTACGATTCTCCTCGCGAGCGCTATCATCAACCCTATCGTTAGCTCTACAACGCTCTGCGTAGCTCCGTGAGGAACGTTCACAACCTCTATACCTAGCCTACGAGCTTCATCCACATTGATGTTGTCGAGACCTACACCAGCACGAGCAACGATCCTGAGCCTACCCTCGGCACCTCTACGCAGAACCTCTGCATCTATCCTAGTCCGGCTTCTAACCACGATAGCGTCGTAGCTAGCAACGATGTTCAGAAGCTCATTCCTAGACATGTTGGTAGCGATATCTACGCACACACCTTTCGCGCGAAGCTCCTCTATCAATGCATCGTCTACAGGGTCGAGTACCAGTACACGTGCTCGGCACGCCACGGAGAACCACCTCTCTATGCGATGCCCATGGATGCGATGGCTCTACCCATCTCGATTCCTAGGAACCTTGCCATCGGTGGACACTTCGCTTTGAGTAGGAACAGCACCTTGCCTAGATCGATGGGTCGGTACTCTAGGAACGCCTTGAAGTTGCCGACACCCTTAGAGATCACGAGATCCGCTCTTTCCATAACCTTGATCACGTCGCTGGATACGTAGGGTTTCGCCGGTGGTTGGTATCTAGAACCCGTTCCCAGCACACGGATCCTAGCATCGATACCCAGAACCTTCCCAACCCTCTTCACAAGCTCTACAACCTCGTCGTACACAACATCCACTTCGTAGGGCTGGGAACGCGTAAGGATCCACACATCGATACCTTTGATCGCTAGAAGCATCGCAAACGCTACGTCCAGCACAGCTTCGCCAGCGTTGTCCAGAACGATCGCAACGCTCTTCGCATTCACGAGCCTAGACTCATCGAATCCACGAACCTCCACCTCAACTCTATACAGTTCATCTAGATAGCTAGAGGCGTTGAACTCGTACCAAGGCATGGAGACATCCACAGCGTTAGCCTTCGCAAGTATCTCCACACCCTTCGCAGGATCCTTCAGATCGTCTACCAGATCCTTCAAAGCATTGAGAACCGCATTGTTGAGCCTCTCCCTAGTACCGAGGTACGGATCCGTATCTCCGTACAGCACAGCGAAGGATTCTACGAAGAGCTCCGTACGAGTCCTACACCTCTCCAACAGCTCCAGCAAACGCTTCCTAGACACCTCGTCCTTAGCAAACGTGATACGAGTCCTTTCATAGCAACGAAGACACGTATCGATATCCAGAAGCTGATCACGGAGAACCGGGTTGAGAACAGCTAACGCGAGTCCAACTACATCACCGCACAGCACTAGCAATAGGCACCGCTTTAAAGCCTTGATGCAGAACAAAACCGTATCGAACACAAGAAACCGTTCCACCAAGCACACAACGCTTACAACTCCCAGAGAAACGCTGGATCTCGGTGATGAACCCCGCCCACTGAACAATGATGAATCTTCTACGAACTGAACATCGGCTCCTCTACACGTAGCTCTGCATCTTGATCCATGCTTACGACCGCAATCATTATGTTAGCCTTACGACGGTCTTGCCCATGTCTTCGAGCATCCTCCCTCTCTGTACCAGGTTATAACCTGGTTACGTTTAGGGAGGGGTTGAGGTTCTTCATAGGCTTGGTACTGTTGCTAGTCTTCGCGTTGCTGTTTGCATGGGTAATCCAGCTCTTCATGGATACCGCGAGGCTTAGCTACGTAGCTCTGAAGAAACATAACCTTACGGCTAGCAACCTCTTTGAGCAGAGCGTTTCCTTGGCGTCTACGTGGGGTTTCAATGCGTATGTTTTGCTCACCGTCGTTATCCTGGTACTCATCATCGTAGCAGCCATTGCATTGAGAAGAAGCGAAAGCGAAGGTGAGTGGTAGCCATGAGGGTGTTGATCTACGTGATATTCCTAGCGGCTGTATTCCTAGGTCTTGCTGTAGCTCTAGGTTTCATCGATCAGGTGATAGCGGTTCTTGACTACGTTGATAGGATTATCGAGCAATGCATTGCTGAGATAGATCCTAGCTCTGCAATGAGCCAGGAAGAGAAGCTTCCTTACCGTCTAGACCAAGCATTGGCAAGCATAGCTCCATTCATAGCATTCGCATCCATGGTTGCGATCTTCGCGTACCTTGCACACACCAGGAGGCGATAATTATGAGTAGAGCCATAGACATAGCCAAGGTCTTGGAGAAGCTTAGGAGAGGAGAAAA
This sequence comes from Desulfurococcales archaeon, assembly GCA_027066265.1. Taxonomy (GTDB): domain Archaea; phylum Thermoproteota; class Thermoprotei_A; order Sulfolobales; family Ignisphaeraceae; genus JAADCV01. Next base: position 2,215 of record JAMOOB010000012.1, on the reverse strand, counting down.
GCTTAGCGATGAAGAGATCGAAGTTCTGCTGAACTACTTGCTGATTCTGGAAACCGTTGATAGGGTTGTAGATAAACGGTTGGAATCTAGGTTGAGAAGGTATCGAGAAGCGAAGAAGCGTGGTGTAAAGGATGTTACTGGTATCCTAGGCAAGGTCTTAGGAGGTGGAGAAGCTAGATTCGTATTCAAGGCTGTTAAAGATGGTGAGACCCAGAGCGTTATCCACCAGATCTTTGGTTCTAACGGATCGCTGAGACACCTAGGCATAGAAGGTGTTAGGGGATGGGATATCGAGGATCCTAACAAGGTTTCCTTCATCTATCGAGGAAACGAGTATCAGTTCGACGTGGTATCGGAAAGCAAACGTGTTGATAGATGGAGGAAGAAGCGTAGCGGTCATTAGACGGGGGTTCCGCCCGCGGTTGCCCAACGGGCCACCCGCCTATCGAAGGCGGGGCCCCCGCCTTCCCAGCTATAGACCGTTGTAAGACTCCTTATAACCTATCCATCTACACAGAAAGGTTTCGTTTCTCAACTGTTTCGAGGGGTTCTATGTCTCAGCCTCAGGGTAATGTGTATCATTTTAGGTCTAGGCTTGTGATCATTTGTGTTGATCCTAGGGCCGTCGAGGATTTTCTGAAGCGTGCTCGTGAGTTCATGCATATCGAGTTGGATACTGAGCTCGGTGTATCGATGAAGGAGCTTAGCAAGGATGTAACCGCTGTTGTGCAGATGATTCTAACGAAGCTAGCTTCCATGAACTTCGTTGCGGTTCCACCCAACCAGATCTCGAAGGCATTCGATGTGTATCGGAGAGCTGTGTTGATGGAGGCTGAGCTGCTTATCGATCGAGCTACAGATACCTTCTTAGAGATCTTGAAAGAGATGATGTTGATTACGCTAAGCTGGTTAGAGAGAGATGAGGGAGAAGTTCTACGTCGTTACGCTATAGGTAACTAGACTTCGGTGAAGAGCTACGCGTCTTCATGAACTGGTTGACCGCGTTTTGAGAGCTATGCAGAGGATCAGCACCTACATCGTCACTACGCCTCTCGTACGCTCAACACTTCTTAGCAAGGCTATAGATGGCGATGTCTATCTAAAGCTTGAGAACGTTCAGGTTACGGGTTCGTTCAAGATACGAGGAGTCTTAAACAAACTGCTATCCTTGCTCGAAACGGATTCTAGAGTTCGAAGCGTTGTCACAGCTTCTACGGGAAACCACGGTGTTGCTGTAGCCTACGCCTTCAATCTACTAGGCTTAGACTGCTTAACCATAGTGCCCGAGAAGGTTCTTGAAGTTAAGCTAAGGGATATCAAGGAGTATGGATGTAGCGTAAAGTTTTGCGGAAGTGAATGTCTGGAAGCCGAGCTCTATGCCCGTAGGCTAGCTCAAGAACTTGGATTCGTGTACGTATCTCCCTACAACGATCTCGATATCGTAGCAGGTCATGGAACAATAGCGGTGGAGATATCTAGAGAGCTAAAGCATGTGGATGCGGTTCTGGTACCCGTAAGCGGTGGAGGATTGGTATCTGGTGTCGCTGCATACCTTAAGCATGTCTATAGAGGTCTCGAGGTTATCGGGTCTCAACCCGTTAGCTCGCCAGCTATGTACGAATCCATTAGGTCTAGAAGAATCGTTAGAATCGATGTTAAGCCTACGATTGCCGATGGAATTGCGGGAAACATAGAGCCTGGATCCATAACCTTCGATCTATGTAGAGAGCTCGTAGATGGCTTCGTATTGCTTAGCGAAGATGAGATAGCTAAAGCGATAGGGTTCGCCGTAGATAGAGAACACATCCTCGTAGAAGGAACAGCTGCGTTACCCATAGCTGTGCTACTGAAGGAGAGGGATAGATTTAGGGGTAAGAAAGTCGTTCTAATCATAGCTGGTTCTAGGATCGATCTCGATACCCTTAAGAAGGTTCTGTCCATGGAACTAGGCTAGCCCTCAACACGTCCTCAACACGTAGACCTACGACGGTAGAGCGTCACCAGCCACGTGAACTCGATGCATCGAGAGGTCGAGACTTGATAAAGCATCCTACGTAGGATCTCTAGGAGCTTCGTGGTAACCATGGCTCGAGTTCCTAGGATCATCGATGCATGGATGCAGGTGAAGCGTTGTGGATGAAGTGCTTCGCATACCTAGGAAACTGATTGGGGAAGCTAGGAAGAGAGGTGTCGATATCGAATCTCGGTCGTGGAA
>JAMOOB010000011.1 GCA_027066265.1 Desulfurococcales archaeon | reverse complement strand
AGATAGGGTTCTTGCCAAGCACGAGCTTTTCAAAACCTCTGACCGGAGCCAAGGTTAGGAAATACGCATCGACTACACGCTCATCGTCGTGTACGATCACGAGCTTAGCTTCACCACCTATACGATCCAGTTCCCTATCGATGGTAGGCATCGAACGCACCCGAACACGGCGCGAAGTTGTCGAGCATCGACCCGAGGCTAAGAACGGAACACAGTATATATACTTCGTACTGCAGTAGCTAAGCAGCGATGTCGATGAAATGCAATGACTAGGCTAGTCAACGAAATCAAGCGTTCTGCGCAACGATGATCAGCTTTTCGAAAGATCGAGTTATTGCTATCAACGTTGAGCAGCATGGTTCTCTACGTAGAGAACGTCGATAAGAGTATACCGGAGTTAATGTTCGGCGAAACCATGTGTTGGAAATGGTGAAGATCTCCACACGGTAGGTGGCGAGGATGACTAAGGTAGACAAGGAGGTTGTCTATAGATGGCTTAGCGAAGCTAGGGAAGCTCTGGATGAAATGAAGAGCTTGTTGTCTATGGATGTCGCTAGCTTTATCAATGATAGGAGATCGCGGTACAGCCTTAGATACGTGGTAGTTCTCGTCGTCGAAGCTTTGGCAGATATAGCTATCGCAATCCTAGAGAAGGACTTCGATACGGTTGTACAGACGTATAGAGAAGCTTTTCTTAAGCTTGCTGAGAAAGGTGTAGTGGATGTCGATACGGCGAAAGCTATGGCTAAGCTCGCTAGCCTTAGGAACATTATCGTTCATAGGTACTGTGCTATAGATGATCTAAAGATATTCGAAACAGCTAAGGGAAGCGGTATTAGCGTCGTAGAGAAGTTCATGCAAGAGGTGGTGAGGTATATCGAAGCTAAGGATCCTTGAAGAAATTCTTAGGAAACCTAAACGTTTCTCCGAACACGAGAAGCAGAAGATTTTGGAGATCATTAAGGAGAAGCTCGCGGCTAGAGAAGAGATCGTTGTCGCAGTAATTCATGGAGGTTTCGTAGAGTCCAAAATCTTTAGGGATATAGATGTAGCTATCTACACGAATCATCGCATTGCTGCGGATGAGGCTCCTACGTACATCGATACGCTTAGAGAAGAGCTTGAGAAAGTTCTCGGTATAGCTATAGATATCCAACTCCTAGAATATGCACCTCCATACTTCGTCTACAAAGTACTTAGCCGAGGCATAACGATAATAGAGAGAATACCCGGTCTTATACCCGTACTCAGAATTCGTGCACTCGAAGACTTTAGAAGACTTCGAAAGATCGAGAAGCGTATGAACGTAGAGCGGATGAGTTCCTCTAGCTAGCGTTGACAACACGATGATCTCCAGATCCATCGTTTATCGATAGCTATAGCATCCAGAGATCGGTACTGGTATAGATCGAAATAGTTGAAGGAGCCACGATTGCTTACCCTTTCCAAAAGAACTTCAACTCGAGGAAGTACAGACCATTAGCAAGAGCTGATCTAAGATCATCGTCGGTTATGCGAGGAACCTCAGTACTTACAATGCGGACCAATACGTAGATCTTACGACCTTGGTACGTATACAGCAAGTATTTGCGTCTAGCACGAAACTTCTTGTAGCTACAGATCCAGTCATGCATGTTGATCAGCTGAGACAGGTCTAATCATCTCCTTGCGGATCATGTGGGGTGCTTCATCACCGCTGAATAGGGGGTTTAGCGACTATAAGAATCTTGGTGATGACACGACGGTCTTCTGAGAACGTGATGAGACTTCTCTTCGCTGATGCAAGGGTTCGGGGTTATGGTTATTAACTAGTCGATACCTCTACATCTCAGTATGAGGGAAGTGTATAGGTCTGAGTACGGGTGCGATCCGTGGCTACGACTCTATCCGAGCTCGGTATGAACATCGTTGTCGAGGAAGGGCAGCATCCCAAGGCTTTGCTTAGCCGTGGTATCTATAGAGGTCTCTGTCTTGCTTGCGGTGGTGCTGTCGAAGATTCGCTTCTATTGCTAGGAATACCCCTATGCAGATCCTGTCTACCTAAGATCGTTGGTTCCGAAGGCAACGAACTTCTTCACATACTCAACGAGTACGAATCCAAGCTCTTCATATCGCAGTGGATCGAAAGCGTTAAGAAGGTCATCGAGGAATCGAGGACTGCGAGAGAAGAACAGTTAGGAGAGCTCCTCGATAAGCTTAGGAAACTTTTAGGAATTAAGCAGCGAATTGAACGAGATGAGTTGATGAAGGTGTTGGATAGCTATGCTAGGAACCTTAGGCTCAAGATACTCGAGGTAGGTAGGAGGCTCGAGGAGAAAGCTTCGATCGTACGTTCAAGGATCTGGAGCCTAGGAATTGAAGATCTTGAAAAACGTGGTGTCGACAGCAAGAAGATCGTCAAGGATACGGAGCTTGGCTTCGTGGTGAAGGTAAAGAGGATGGTTGAGGGATTCGAGAAATTCTTCGAGCTTTGCGTAGGTAACGCTCCGTGGAGTATCCAGCGTAGTTGGATGTATCGCATAGCTCAACGACAGAGCTTTGCAATGATCGCACCTACCGGTGTCGGCAAGACCACGTTCGGGTTAGTAGCAGCTCTATACCTAGCTATCTGGCATCAACTCGTTGAGAGAAGACCATTCCGAACACATATCATCGTACCTACGCGTGTACTCGTTAAGCAGTACTACGAGAGGTTGCAAACGTTCTTGAGTAGACTACGCAATTCTGTAGATAAACTAGTTCAGATCTTTCGCAGCATCGGTGTAGATGTCGATGGTGATAGGATTCGAGGACTTCTCGATGAAATCGAAGCCGGTGTTCTAGCTCTTCCACCACCTCCAGAAATGGGTTTATCGAGACGTGTAGTAGAGGAACGAGTCTTTAGAACCGATTTCTACGTACTGATAACGACCTCTGCGTACATCCATGCAAAGTTTCATAGGGTACTATTCAAAGCAGCGCATCCCCTATCGTTCCCGTTCCTATGGGCGGTAACGAACGTTGAGAACGCTGTTAGAGAGTACTGTCTAGAACTTAGCAAGATCGAAACGAAGAACAGCAGAAGGTCTAGGAAAGCCTTGGTCGATGAGCAGCGGTTCTGTCAAGAGATTGCAGAGACGTACGAACGTAGATGGATAGACTTCATATTTGTAGACGACGTCGATGCGATAATGAAGGGTAGTAGATTGATAGACTACGTACTTCAGCTCGCTGGATTCGATATGGGTATAAAGCTCGAGTTCACCAAGAGCGGCGAGGTTCCTTCCCTCGCAGTTAGGTACGCTGAAAGAGTGGATCTCGATCAGAAGATTCGAAGGGTCATAGATAACTATATTGCGAGAATCGACGGTTACGTCAAGGAAGTTGGTAGGAAGGTTATCGAGCTCGAGAGCGAGGAAAGAATCGATACTGATGAGGTAGGAGATCGAGTTTCGACGTTCGTAAGAAGATTGTTGAACGAGCTGAGGAGCGTTGTAAGGGATTCCAAGGTTACGGATCGAGATCGCGTAGAGTTGATGGATGTTCTGCGGAGAAGGATTACGCGAGGTGTTGAGAGGAAGAACCTCCAGAGCTTCGTTAGATCCGTAGCAATACTCTATCTCTCCCGAGTACTGAACGCATTGATTGCGAGTCGTAGAGCGGCGCGAGGAATCGTGATCGTTAGCTCGGCTACGGGTCGTGCGAGAGGTAGGAGGATCAGGTTCTTCCGCTACTTGCTGGGCTTCGATATCGGTGGAAGGCTCGAGCTCTATAGAAAGATCGTCGATACGTACCTCGTGCCCAAACTGGATGGGAAGAGCTTCGAGGAAGTAGCGCTAGATCTCGTTCCAGAGCTTGTGAAGAAGCTAGGTGTTGAAGGAGGTCTCGTATTCGTTCCCGTTGATCTAGGTATAGAGTTTGCTGAGAAGGTAGCTGCAAAGCTTAGGGAAGCCGGTATACGAGCAGAAGCCGTTACGGCACGCAAACCGTCTCCAGAGATCGTGGATGCTTATCGTCGTGGAGAGCTACAGGTGCTCGTCGGCGTAGCGATCTACTACGGTCTACTCGTACGAGGTCTAGATCTACCGGAGCGTGTAAGGTACGCAATATTCCTCGGCGTACCTAGGCACAAGATAAACATCTCTCGAATCGAGTACGCACCTACGACATTGATGAGGATCCTATCGGTACTCACCGAGATTGTGCCTAAGGAGGAACGCGAAAAGGTTGCTAACTACATGACTATGCTGAGAAGAATGGTTCGAGGACTATCGGCGGGTGCTCTCAAGGAGCTCGTAGAGAAGGTTTCTCGTGGAGAGATCGCTACCAAGTACGCCGAAGCACTGAAGGAGATACACGACTACGTTCAGAACCTGCTATCGAGGAACGAGATCGTTGAAGCATTGAAGAAGAATCCAACGATATCCGTAATCGAGGAAGAAGGACAGCTCTACATGTTGGTACCCGACGCGCCTACGTATATACAGGCTAGCGGTAGAACATCGAGACTATTCGCTGGCGGAATAACGCAGGGATTGTCGCTGATCGTCGTGGATGACGCTAGGCTTCTTCAGGGATTGGAGAAGAGGATGAGGGTCTACATCGACGACTTCGCATTCAGGAACTTCGAAGAACTTGAACGGAGTGGCGAGCTTGAGAAGGTGTTGAAGCAGATCGAAGAGGATAGGAAACTCGTTAGAGAGGTACTCTCTGGAGCGAAGCGTGTAG
>JAMOOB010000010.1 GCA_027066265.1 Desulfurococcales archaeon | reverse complement strand
AGGGATCCGAGGCTGTGTAGAGAGGTTGAGATGATCGTCGATACCGGGGCCATATACACGGTTCTTCCAAGCTCTCTTCTTAAGGAGCTTCGGGTTGAATCGATTGGGAGGAGAAGGTTTCGTCTCGCTAATAACCAAGTTATTGAGCGTGATATCGGGTTGATTGGGATAGAGATCGAGGGTTTCAAAACTCATACGATCGTTGTTTTCGGTGATGAGAACGTTTATCTGCTTGGTGTCGTTACGTTGGAAGAGCTTGGTCTAGAAGTCGATCCGATTAAGGGTGTGTTGAAACCCATGGAGTTGCTACTCATGTAGTTCTGTATAGCTAGTGGTTCGAGCTAGGTCTAGTGAACGTCTTATAGCTAGGTTCCTAGCGATGGGGGTGGGGAAGGGTATGAGGATCCTCGTGGTTTCGATAGCGATGCTCTTGGTGGGGATCGTTGTTGGGTACTCCATAGCTTCGCTTGGCGTGGCAAGGGTAGGTGTTTCGACGACTACGATCACGATCGAGAAGATTCGTAGCGTTACGACTACCAGCATCGTGACTACGAGCTACGTCCATACACACATCGTTACTCAAACCCTTCGACAAACCGTTGCCTACACCATCGAGAGGATCCTCACGTCTATCGCTAGAACCACGGTTACGAAGATCGTTGAGACCACCGTTACGAGAACCGTACCCACACCGATCACCATCGTATCGAGATCCCTAGAAATCGAGTTTCTACCAACGAGGAGCTACTACTACGAGCTTATGCATCTCATCGAGCACGCTAACGAGAGCATCTACGTACTGATGTTCGTAGCCAAGTACGATCCGGGAGATAGGTTCGATTGGGCTAACGACGTTCTCCAAGCTCTTTGCCGAGCCAAGGCAAGGGGTCTAGACATCAAGGTCGTTCTCGACCAAACAACGTTGAAGGAGTACAGACAAACGATAGAGCTTCTCAAGGATTGCGGAATCGATGTAAGGATCTGGATCGCTAGATCGAAGATGCATGCAAAACTCGTGATCGTAGATCGTAGGTACCTCTTCGTAGGATCCCACAACTGGACCGAGAGCGCGCTCTACTACAACATCGAGGCATCGATACTCGTAGAGGATCCGAAGCTAGCACAGCAAGCGCTAGGGCTCTTCCAAGAGGTTTGGAAAGCATCGACACCCGTCTAACTATGCTTGTACTCCTTTACGTGTTTTGCTCTATCCTTCGTAATACGCAACCATTAACGGCTATCGAATCCTTGCTACATCCCAAGGATTCTACGCATCGAAGCGTAGAGCATGGGTATACCTAAACCCGTTGCGATCCAAGGAATGAGAATTACTTCAATTCGTTGACTGTACTAGAAAGCTTTATATATTACTACACCTAGATACTTTCGTAGGGTCAGCATGGTTATAGAGGTACGGGTCAAGGTTACGAGACACTACCAGATTACGATCCCTAGCGAGATCAGGAATGCTCTAGGTATTCGTGAAGGCGATGTTCTTACGATGAGGCTCGAGGATGGGAAGATCGTGATCGAGAAGTGTAGCGATGAACTTCCCAAGATTCGTCTCGGTAGAAGGCTGAGCGTTGAAGAGATCGAGAAGATCATTGAGGAGAGCGTTGAGGAGATGATGGGTTGAAGGAAGCGGTTGTAGATACCAACGTGTTTATCCACGCTATCGTTGAGGATAGCGATCTCCATGGCGAGGCTAGGGCACTGCTCTACTCTCTCGATAGGTGGTACGTACCTACGATAGTGCTGTACGAATTGGTGTGGTTCTTCAAACGTGTGGGTCTCGATGTAGCTGAGGTTCGTAGATGCATAGAGGCAGTGCTTAGCAGTACGAGGTGTGTCGTGGTACCGGATACGGGTCGGTGTACGCGTAGAGCGTTGTCGATGATCGTGCAGGGAGCGGCATCTCTTAAGCACTTCAACGATCTGGTGATTCTTAGCACAGCTATCGAGACGTGTAGAAGAATCGCTACGTACGACGGAAAACTTCGTTCGATTGCCGAGAAGTATGGAGTGGAAGTGCTTCCAAAGAGCATTGGTTGAAAAGAACGTGTTTCAGCTCAGTACTCTGTAAGCTACCTTCTCCAACCTCTTACCTCCTCCGTAGGCTAGCACCACGATAGCTACGATGATTAACGACGTTATCGCGAACCTCGTCAGCTCGGGCATCAGTACGTCTAGCGAGCGATTCCATACCAGGATCTGCTTAGCTATATCGAAGGCTAGGCTCAGAGGACTCCAATCAGCGAGGGTTCTCATGAATCCTCTCAGCATTTCCTTGGGTGGCCACCATACGCCGGTGGTGAAGATCAGGATCAGGGATACCATGACCGAGATACCGCTGGCTGCACGCGGATCCTTAACGCCTAGCGCTATGAGGAGCCCAATGCAGTAGGCTACGAGCGTCGCCACTACGATTACGGCGATGGCTAGCCAATGAGATGCGTTGACGGGATCGAACAGTATCCTCGCACCGATCCCTATACCCACAGCCACCGTTATCGCCGAACCCATGGCTACGATCATGAAGTTCGTTGCCAAGTCTATCACCAGTAGATGGCGTAGCCTAAGCGGCGTGGATAGCAATCTCCTAAGTACTTCTCCCTGCGTTCTGTAGGCAAAGATCCCGGCTCCCGTAACCATAGAGTTCAGGATCGCTACGTAGCCAACGCTACCCATCACCGTGAGCCCCAGCACCGATGCTCTATCCCAACCCTTGCTAGGCCTGATCTCTTCGATCGAAGGCTTTACAGGGCTTATGGACGCCAGCACCTTCATTGCTTTCTCGTAGCCTAGCTCCTTGAATAGCGAAGCAATGTTTCTCTGCACGAACTTCCCTATCAACATCCCTATTCCCTGCATAGCCGTACCCTGATACATGTACGCCTCGGAGCTGGACGAAGCTTTGACGAAGATCTTCACATCAACGATGCTCCTACCAATCAGCGCTTCGTCGGCATTCCTAGGCAGTACGATCACTACCTCGAAGTCCTTCTCCTTCACGAGCCTCTCCGCGAGATCCTTGCATGGATACTCACAGCTAGCGTTGATTATCTCAACGTTTATCGATGCGTTGCTGAGGTTCTCGTAGATCTCTGCAAGCATCGTAGCGAACTGGCGCGATCCACCCGTATCCACGATAGCTAGATCTAGCGAGAAACCACCTCCTCCCGGCGGTACGAAGACGTACGCCGTTATCAGTACCCAGATGATGGGCCACGCAATTATCCAGAACAATACGTCGGGATGCCTAAGCAGAGCACGGAATTCGTAGAGAGCTGCACGCAGAATCACTGCTCCTCACCAAGCTTGACGCCCGTAAGCTTGAGAAAGACATCGGATAGCCTAGGCTCCCTAATACGCGTCTCCAAGATCCTCACACCCATCCTCTCAGCGAGCTCCAGCACTCGATCCAGATCCTCTCTAACGTTGCTCGATACCAACTCTATCGTAGTACCACCGATCCTAGCATCGCGACCCTGATCCCGTAGAACCTTGGCTAGCTTCTCCCTAGCGTTATCCTCGAGAACCTCGATCTCGATAACCCTAACCTTTCCAAAGGTACGTTCCTTAACCTGGTCCGGGCTACCCATCTCAACGATTCTACCCCTAAACATGAAGCCCACCACATCGCTTCGCTCGGCATCTTCCGTGATGTGGGTAGACATCACCACGAGCTTACCTCGAGAAACGAGCTTCCTGAGAAGATCCACGAGTTCGATCCTTGCACGCGGATCGAGACCCGTGGTAGGTTCGTCGAGTATCAGTATCGGTGGATCGTGCATCAAGGACATGGCTACGGAGAGCCTCTTCCTCAAACCACCCGACAACTTCTTGGCTAGCTTCTTCACGTGTTCTTCGAGCCCTAGGAACTCGATTAGTTCCTTAGCACGTTTCCTAGCATCGGAGCTAGGTATGCGGTGCATGGTCGCTGCATACATGAGGTTCTCCCACACCGTTAGATCCATGAACACACCGCCCTCCTGAGGGCTGAAGCCAATCAATCGCTTCGCTTTCTCCGGTTCGCGCCACATATCGATGCCCATGATCTCGACGCGTCCCTGATCCGGAGGAACGATCCCTGCAACGATGTTTAGCAGCGTGGTCTTGCCAGCTCCGTTGGGACCGAGTAGAGCGAAGAGGCTAGGCTTCTCGAGCTCCAGCGTAACGTGGTCGACAGCCCTAATCGAAGCGCTACGCGTCCTCCAAGTCTTGACAACGTCGAGTATCCTCAGCATCGCTCCAAACCTCTCACGATATGCAGAACGAATGCTAGCTTTTCTATTCCGCACCCACCTATCGAGCGATGGAGACTCAGCAAAGCTTATCTAGGGGGTGCACATGGCTGAGGAAGATCTTGCGAAGCTACTACTCGTAGCTAGGAAGGTTCGCGACTACCTAGTGATCGTTCGGGGAGCCTTCGCATTCGCAGTCTTCGCCATGGCTATATGCGGATCGATGCTGGTGGCAACGGGGCTCCTCCTAGCGTATCCGCTGAGTGCTGAGTTCCAGGAAGTGGTGTATGGAGCTACCTACGTAGTTAGCGTAGTGCTTAGCTTCCTCATCCTAGTCTACGCAGCTCCGAGAGGACCCTCGATGTCTAGTCGCGAGAAACGCGAGCTATTCATCGTACCCCTGCTATGCTTCGCAGTTCCCTACATAATAACGCTGCTAATCCTCTACGTAGGTCAGATGCTTGGTCTCTAC
>JAMOOB010000009.1 GCA_027066265.1 Desulfurococcales archaeon | reverse complement strand
GGTCTCCACCAACAGATCCACCTCTTTATCGCCAATCCTAGCGTTCCTCTTCTTAGAAACGATCTTTTCACCACGATTCCTAACATCCTCAACGATCTCCTCGAAGGCATACCTACTGTAGACGCTCTCAACGAGAGCTGCGATATCTCTTCTATTGTATTCGACCAATCTCCTCAACTCCTTCAATTCCCTCTCAACACGATCGAGCCTCGCTTCAAGTCTATCGAGACGCTTACCATGTTCCTCGAACTTCTTGTCGTGTTCCAACAACTTCTTCTCTACTGCTTCGAACTTTTTATCATGCTCCAGCAACTTCTTTTCTATGGCTTCGAAACGCTTATCGTGTTCAAGCAACTTTCTTTCTATTGCTTCGAATCTCTTATCATGCTCAAGACTCTTTTGATACAACTTGTTGAAGTCTTCCCTAAGCTTCCGCAACTCGTTCAGGATCTCGAGTAGACCAAGCTTAGCAGCGACGGCAAGCCTAAACTCCTCATCTTCATCCAACAACCTAAGAAACTCCTGCCTTAACCTAGCAGACACCTACGCCCCTACGCAGAAGACTTTAAGAAGCGTTAAAAGCATTGCTAGGATGCATTCATATCGCTACCTACGCGATGCTCGGGATAGGGCTAGGGATAGCGTTGCCAAGGCTATGGCTACGATCGATAGCGTTCTCCACACCGTTAGCTCCATAGCATTGCTCTGCGAAGCATTGTCCCTATCAACGTTCTGCTGATTGTTGATGAGAGCGTTCCTAAGCTCTTCAACCTCCTTCGCGAGATCCTCAACGGTCTCGTTGAGCCACCTAATACTCATCTCATGCTTCTTCAGCTCCGGCAACATGAGTACGGGCAACAACTTGTACTTAACGGCGTCGGGCCTACCCTCCTCATCGAAGGTAACGAGGATGGGAAGCACCTTAGCTACTTCCTCGGCTATGAAACCTATGCCGATCTCATTCGATACCTTATCTCTAAACATTACTGGTTCGAGTTCGTAGATCTTGCTCGTATTGATGTACTCAGTCAACGGTTTCACATCGGTTTTGAAACGCATCGACGACGATAGACGAGTAATTACGCATTCATCGCCATAGCAGACGAATACAGCATCGTAGGAGTACGTTGATTGCGTGAACGGGTTAAGTATATGGACATACGTTGTCCCTCCACTCTCCATGTAGATAGTGCCGCTAGATGAATAGATCCTGGGCGAAGCTCCGGAGATCTCGTCCACGTTCACAATATCCTTGCCGTTCATGTCTACACCACGAGCATTATCGTTGGGTCTTAGGTAGTTATTGCTCCAGTACCAATCATTATCGCTAAAACTCGATATGTATCTGTAGTACACTTTACCATTGGAATCGATTACTAGGATCCTGTTAGCAACGCTGTTCTCGCTTAAACCACGTATATACATCCCATCGCTGTTGTATAAATCTATCTCTAGCGATCCATCGCCGGGCATTATCTTTATACCGTATGTATCGAATACTATCTTAGAAGTATCGCGAGGTCCATAGATGGCTCCTACATTGTCGTTGCCGCCCGAGATGTGTATATCGTCTACATTGTATAGATAAATACCGTACTGATTGAATACTATCTTGGTCAAATCGTAGGGTCCGTAGATAGCCCCAACGCTATCGCTACCGCCAGAGATGTGTATATCGTCTACGTCGTACAGACAGTGATCATTAAGCCAGATGCTACCACGTACATCTAGACCTTCGTGTATCACCGTATAGTCGTAGACATCGATTCTGTACCGACCTATCAATATCTTCGTGTTCCCTATCCCGCCAACGGCGAGCCCTATCGCATCGCTTGCAGCGATTTCGAGACGATTCGTCCACCTACTTATCTGACCCCATTGATTGCTCCACAGATTGTTGAGCTTGATGAATCCCTGCGCATCGCTATCGTCCGAGACCACAACCGTTAAACTACCACCCCTACCAACGCCTATGCTTCCCTCTGCGTAAACGTCCCAGGTATGGATACCACCACTCCAACCCCTTGGATATCCATGGTCTGGATCGAATCCATGCGTACTGAGGTTCCCAAGAATCCACACGCTTCCGCTAGGAAGTACGTACGCAACCTCTTTCGGTGATCCACCGTAGTCGTAGTTGATCGTAAGCCTATTGTTGTCCGGTACGTAGTCGATGTGCCATCTAGGACTTGCTTCGTCTCTTTCCTCCGTTACGTAGTACCTAGGTGCAAAGACGTAGCCGCTACCATTAACGAAGAAGACGCCGCGCCACGAAGAACCATCGAAGTGGGAGACACCGATAGCGTTGCCTACCGGTGTGTTGGGGAAGTAATCGAGTTCGAACTCTGTCGAGGTTCCGCTCTCGGTAAACCTGTAGTAATCTGCGTAGATCGCTCCCTCCGACGCGATGAGCTTTATCGCTTCTCTACCGTTAGCGTACAGAATGATCTTACCGTTGTTGTTTTCGTGGGTTATCCATACGCCTAGACCACCACCAGCACCGACACCGATGCTCGCCTCTGCATAGACGTCCCAGGTATGAATCCCTCCATACCATCCAGGTGGGTATCCACTATCGGGTGCGTACCCAGCCGTACCGAGCCTACCAGAGATACGAACATCTCCAACCACATCCAGTTTGTACCGTGGAGACGAGGTTCCTATACCAACCCTCGAAGCCGTTGTGTAGAGGTAGTTACCGTTCCACAACCAATCGTTGTCTCTAATCGTCGATACGTCTCGCCAGAACACGTAGCCACTATCGTTGATAACCAGAACCTTGATAAGGCTATCATCCCTAGCGATGCCGGAGATCGTGAGGTTCGTAACGTTCAGCACACCCTCGACAATCATAGCCGTCTTCGAAAGATCCTTCTCTATAACGGGCTCAATGCTAACCGAAGGTTCTTGCTCAGCGTACTTCCTCACCCTAACCCAGTCAACGATTGCTTGATCACCCGCTGATTCCCGCTGCGCTCCGTCGTGCCAAGCATCGTCAACGATAGCAACGTAGACGTTTCCGAAACCATTGGTCGTGATCGTACACGTCTGTCTCGTGCCGGTAACGTAGGTGAAGGCCTCGATCTCGTTAGCGCTCTTGATAACGTACCCAGCAACGTGGAACTCCGTTCCTTGACCAACGAATCTACATACTTGTCCAACTCCGCTGACCGGCGTGAACTCGTACACAGCGTAGGTACTCCAGATAGAGCCAGCAAGACCGATAATGAGATGCGTGTATCCACGGTTCCAGACTCTGTTCGGTCCATCGAGTACCGCTATCGATCCATCTGCATCCTTCCACGCCACGAACATGATCCTTGCTTCGACGATGATCGGTGGAGCAAAACCGCGCTTCGACACGATGTATCTGAACGCCGTTCCATCGCGAACGACGAGCTTGCCATCTCGAACAACGAAGTAATTATCGTCGTACCTCTCCCACTTGTTGACATCCACTACACCGAGACTGAAATCATCGTAGAAATCGAATACTTGATCACCGGGAACGGCGTGGTTCTCGGTAGCGTTCTCTACGTATAGAATCGTCTCTCCGTTCGCTGGTATGTATGGCACCTTTACCCAGATCATGCTGCTTCTCGATTCGTTGCATTCTCCGTTGGGTTGCTCGAAGCAGTAGGGAAGCTCGTTACCGTTGCTATCGACGATCTTGAAGTTCTGGAACGCTACCATCGATACATCGATCCTTACCTGGTAATCAACGAGATCGTAGCCGTTGGGATTCGTAATCTTAACCACGTACTTCGCAACTCTTGAGTAGACTACGTGTAGCGGTGCTCTCGGACTCGTGGTGCCGATGCCTACGGCTACGGCAGCTGGGTTCGCATACATAGCGTTGCCGTTCCATAGCCAATCGCTATCCTGTCCAGCTGCCATGGGTGGCGCTCGGTAGAGCTCTCCGTTGGGTCCCAGCATCAGTACGTAGCTACCGCCGCTAGCCATGGGAAGGTTCTCGAGTATCACCGAGCCATTGACGTGGAGCGCTGCTCGTGGATTGCTTGTTCCGATCCCTACGTACTTAAACTTGGGGTTTGCATAGAGCTTCTCGCCGTTCCAGAGCCAATCCTCGTCGATTCCACCAACTTCGTAGACGTACTTCACCGGAACCACGGCTACGACTGGGGATGAGGATAGCGTTAAGCTAGCCGTGATCAGCTTCCCTTCGTATACGTCGCGAGTCTTCGTGATGTTTATCGTTGCTAGACAACCGGGGCACAGAGGTATGGGTAGCTGTGGGTTGGAGTAGATCTCGTTGCCGTTGGGTAGGTACACGTGTATCTCGATGCCTTCGAGGGTCTGGTTGTGTCTCGAAGCTACGATCCTAAGGTTCTCGAATACGGTGACAATGCTCGTGATGAGTACGGTTCTCGAGAAACGGTTCGTTGCGTTGATAACGATGTCTCCGTAGGTATCGTTGTACCAGAGAGCCGTGATCGAATTCGATAGCGTTGATGAGCTTAGCTTGGTCTCGAGTATCGTCGATAGGGTTCGGTACGTCTCGCCGATGGTCTGCATGTATACGATGAGCGTAGCTACCATCGCTAGGAAGAGCAGTATCATCAAAGCCATTCCAACTACGGTGGATACGCCCCTAGATGCGGGAAGCATGTGTAACCACCTCACCACCTTCGTACACGATCTTCACATCGACGAAGGTGGGGCTAGATGAAATAGTTGATAGGTCGCACGAGATGTAGGCAAGTGCGTAGGGAGGAACGCTCCACGAAACCTCGTCG
>JAMOOB010000008.1 GCA_027066265.1 Desulfurococcales archaeon | reverse complement strand
CGACGGTATCAAGATTTGCGGGAGGCTAGACGCGTATCATCCCGACCTGAACGAAGTTATAGATATCAAGATCACTACGTCTCCACCGGACGAACCGTACGAAGATCATAGGTTCCAGGTAAGCATCTACATGCATATGGTCAAGGCCTCCAGAGGCTACGTAGTGTACCTCAGTCGCGACCCACATAATCGCGTCAAAGTGTTTCGCGTAAAGAAGTACGATAGCGATTGGAAAGAAGCAGTACAGCGAGCCAAAATGCTTAGAGACGCGCTGATCAAGGAAGAACCGCCTCCATGCATCAAGGGTAGGTGGTGCAGGTACTGCCCATACTCCTTCGAATGCATGAAGATCGAAGGAAAGGCAAAGAAATCTAAGAAGCTAGCTACGTAGTCAACATTCCCTGGATTCATTACTATTTTTAGAGGAGATTCCAATAGTTTTCTGGGATTGGGTATGCCTAGAGCTCGATCTAGGCCCAGAACCCAGACCAAGACACAACAAAGGCAGAGCACACGCCGAACGCAAAGGAGGAGAATCAGGAGGAAGTATGTGCAGGGCCCCGTATACGGTAAGCGATTAATGATTGTTGGAGCTGACATAGCGGAGAAACTAATCGATAAAGGAATCGAATCAACGCTTTCACTATTCTTCAATGTTGATAGGAAAAACTTGCCAGAAGAAATCTTACGCGATATCAAGGATGCTATCTCTGTCGAGCTTGAAGATCTGAACGAAAGGATCGTAGAAACTGTCCTAGAGAACAAAGAGTCGTACAAGAAGGTTGTTGATAGCGTGCTCGAAAGTACTTACGAGGATTTCGTTTCGGATCTAGTAAAAAGGTTACTTAGCAACTACGGTACATACATTGAGAAGAACATTGATAGCATATTGAAGGAGATGGAAAATATGAGGGTAGTGCTTGCAGAGCGAGCGTCTGAGAAACCTATATGGATCTCAGACATTGGTGCTCTCGGATCGATGATCGATATCGATATATCCATTGACAGTAATACGATTGTACGCGATTTGCTTAACAGGCTCATTCATGTATTGAAGAATCATCCAGACGAGAAAGTGCGCCAGAATGCCGAGAAAATCGCTCTGTGGCTAATAACGAAAGTAAATCCGAGGAGCGTTGCCGATAACTTGATTCGTGTACTTACTCGAGTAGGAGAACCAAGGATTCTCGAGGCTACTACAAAGTACGTTTCATCGCTAATTCTACCACAAATCGTTGCAACGACAGTAAAGAAGGTAATAGATAGCGCGTCGCTCGCAATTATTGAAAAAGTCGAAGATAATCTAAGAGAAAAAGTTGAAAAGATAGAGGAAGTAGTACGTAGAATGTTTAGACAGAGACCGAGACCGACAATTATCAGGAGAGTGCTTCGTATTTGTAGCGCTATCATTAGGGGATCGCCGAAGTACGGTACACGTAACATCATTGACGAAATTGCTAGAAAGCTATCCCCCGATTTGATGCCGATAGCGAGCAGGATTGGTCTCGATCCATCAGAGTTGGTAAAGCTAGCTCTAACCGATATCGAAGTTGAGAAGGAGCTTGCAAATACCATAGCAAACAAGTTGATTAACGAACTCGAGAACATTAGCTCCTCGGTTCCAAGGAAGCTTCGTAGAGTCGAAGAATTGACTAGATACATTGCATCTAGCCTTGAGGAAGCATATGATAGAATAGTTGAAGATGTTGCAAGGCAACTAAGGAACGATATAGTAAGAAAAGCAATAGAGAAGGGAGCTTTCGTTAGCGCGTTGAAGTCAGTACTTGGATTATCGAGAGTTGCCCCGATGTCGGACGTGCTTGAGCGTATCGAATCTCTTAGCCCAAGCGAGCTCGAAAGCATTGTTAGAAGAGCGAAGGAACTCGCATCAAAGTTGGCAAAGGAATTCGAATCGTTTCTGGCAACGAAATACGTACAGAAAGAAAGAGCAAAGACGTTACGCTCAACGCCTTTGGAGGAGATTGTTGCAAAACTTTCAAAAATATCTCCGAGGTTAGTGGATCTGTTCGAGAAAGCTATTAGGAAAAAGCCAAGTGAACTGACTCCTGCCGAGAGGAGGGTTCTGGTACTAGCAAAATTACTGGTGAACCCACAGTCGATAGGTGTCGATACCGCGTTCGAGTCTCATCATGCTGTGAAGAACATCATGACCTGGGTAACGAGCCTCGGTGTACGAGGCGATATACCTGGCGTCGATACTCCGGACGTGAAGCCGTTTCTACGAGAAGTGAAGAAGCTACTGAAGAAACAGAAGTACAGAGAGATCGAGAAGTTGGTTCTAGGCGAGCTTGTTCCTGCATAACCAAACCTCTTTTTGTTTTCTACATCGAGCAACCTAGGCGCGTTTCGGGTCGGATGATACATTGTTCTAGTGCTTCAATGGCATAAACTTCATATTTCTTCATGTCTCAATTCTTCGCGGGGCGGAAGTATGGTATCGATAACGGTTGTTGAAGAGAAAAAGAGCAAGCAAATGCTTAGCGATCCCGTCGAATACCTGGTGAGTCAAGGCATACCTAGAGACGTTGCAATGAAGATGGTTACGAAGGCTAGACAGAAAGGTATTCCGGCAGACTTCGAGATTCCAGGAAGAGTGCAAACTATCTCTGAAAGTATGTGGAACAAGTACTTCTCGCAAATAAAGGAAGCGTTTAACGAAGTGATTACTGAGCTCAAATCTTTGCCGAGTATTGACGAAAGAAGAAGGTGGTTGCTAGAAAACGCTAGGTTTGGATCCACCAAGAAAACCATTCTCGCAACGTGGAGGATCCCAGCAATGATAACGTGTCCGGGAGCAACCGAGTTGTGTCGCCTAGCATGCTACGCACTAAAAGGATTCTACATGCTGAGCCCCGCGCTAGCGAAGGAAATGGTAATCAATTTGCTAGCATCGTTATTGCCAGAGTTTCCCGACTACATGGTTCCAAAGATAGAGCGAGCCGTTAGGGAATCAATCAAAAACATTGCTAGGGCGTACCGAGAGCTTGGCAAACCAGTTCCACAGAAGCTAGATCTAATTGCAAGACTCCACGATTCCGGTGATTTCTATAGCATCAGTCACTTGATAGCTTGGTTAAGGAAGCTCGGAGTGGATGTAAATGAACTATCGAAATTGCTGGGAATAGACATCGCGAAACTCCCCGAAGACTGGTACGTTAGGCAATGGATAAAGATCGCCAAGAAGCTTCCGCACATCAAGTTCTATACGTATACACGTAGCTGGAGAATACCGGAGCTCGTACCAGCACTAATCGAGTTTGCATCACTTCCAAACACAACGCTGTACCTAAGCGTAGACAAGGCTATGCCACCTCACGAGATCGAGAAAGCTATTAACCTAGCCAAAAGGTATGGCATGAAAATAGCGTACACAGGAATGACTCCGCTAACACCTGCCATTCTATGTAAATACGAAAAGGAAAAGATACTGAAAGTCGCAAAGCCAACTCCATGCGCTGTATGTAAGATCTGTGCATATGGATCGGCCGATGTAGTGTTCCCAATACATTGACGAGAGGTGAGACGATGATTCCGTACCGCGTAGTTCTGAGAAAGGTCTTGGAACTGTTGGCGCCCAGAACCATCGAAGATCTTCGTAAAGCCGAGGCTATTGCCGAGGTGCAAGCAATAAATCCTCCTTTCAGAGTTGCTGGATGGAAAGGAATCGTAAAGATATTCGAAAACTATGCATGGGCTCCATGGACTGTAGTAATCGTTCCGAGGGAACGTAACGAGGTAGAGATAGCGTTTCTAGTCCCGAAATCCATGATACATAGCCTGAGGAAAGGATACGTTCCCAGCTTCTACGAAGTCAAGGAGCTTAGCAAGAAGGAGCTCGAGGAGCTTAGCACCGCGATACTGGATCTACAGGATATCCAAGAAGGCGTAGCACTAGTCAAGATTCGTATGCCTATTGAAGTAATGAAGGACTTTCTCACAGGCATCGTATGCGAAGTCTCGAGGATATGGAGGGAGAGGCTCGGTAAAGAAATGGGGCCGATACCGATCGTTCAAGTTGTTTGCAGAGAGGATCTCTCCGACAAGGAGAAAGAGTGGTTAAGGCTCAGCAACGCACTAGCACAACTAGCAAACATAGTGATTTCTGGAGCGCAGGTCTCTGCAGTTGTCTTGCCGGTGCTCGCCGACGATAGAGGCAACCTCATTAGGAACACGTATCCTCCTGAAGTAGTAACCGCGGCTCTTGCACCGACGGGAGAATGGTTCTACCTAGAGTTTCCATTCAATATCTACTGTGTAGCGATACCGGTCGTCGACCGTGAATTGCTCGATAAAGCGCTAGAGGCGTTGAAGAAGCATGGATACGTCAAAACATTGTTCAAGAAAGGAATTGTTAGATATAGCTTAGAGGAAGCCTTGGAGGCGGTACCAAGTATTGCGAAGCTGAAAATAGTTACCGAGTCAATGGCAAGGGGAGAGCACGAGCTGATCAAGACGCATGCGGGTCTCTACATACCAGCCGAGAAGAAGATACTCGTTAGGAAGGAAGCTCCATCTATCTGCGTTCTAGTCCACGAAATAGCGCATGCAATAGACTACGAACACGAGCGTAGACCGAGTACCGAGCTTCGTAACAGTCCGCTACTGATGAAAGAAGCAAAGCTTCTATCCCTAACTATGGGCATACGAGACGAAGCACATTTAAACAAACCTACGGAGCTATGGGCGCAATCCGTCGAAGCATACGTTCTTGCAAGAAACTGGATGAAGAAACACTTTCCAGAACTCTTCGAGTTCATTGATCGCTGGCTAAACAAGATAGCCCCGAGCCTCGTCAGACTCTCGAAAGAGCTTTCGCTAGAACCCACGCCTGAAGCAGTTATGAAGCTTGAGGAACTGTTTGAAAAGATTCCGAAGGAACTGATTCCGATTCTGTTGAAGCCACTGAATAAGCTTACGGATAGAGAGAAGGAAATGTTGCTGAGGTGGGGACTCCAACGCTTCGGGAAACAGTTCCTCGAAGACGTTGCTAGATGGGATCCGTTAGCGAAGACAACGATACAATGGTTCGAAACACCTCTGAGAGTCGATATACCCGGCGTTGATACGCCAGACGTGTTACAGAAAGCTAGGTACCTAGAGAAGAAGATTTCGAAAGTAATCGAGTTAAACGCGTAAACAAAAATAATTTATTTTCATCAACGAGTTTAGGCGGATACGGTTTCTCCTAGGATCAGCTTCTCTACGTCTCTCCATCTCTCTTGCTTCACTAGCTTCTTGAGACGCTTGTAGAACTCCTTCACGTCCGGAGTATCAAGTCCTGGTATGTCTCCTCGCGCTGTTGATAGCAACCAGTTGCCTAGGCTACTGAACCTTCTATGCGATTCCCAAGCAATGTCGACGCCGATCGCTTGCGGATTGACCAACAGCTTTGCGAGGATCAGCACCTTCTTCTCAACATCGGTTAGCTCTCTTGGACTCTTCTTCATTGCGTTCCTAAAGATCTCTGCGAGCCTGGGAGATATTCGCTCAATCATTCTAGCAACATCTTCTATGGTCAGCGACTTCTTACCTGCCATAGTCTCGACCCGTTATGTACGTCGTAGAGCAGAATATGTAGTTTTCGCCTCTGAGTCAAGAATCGAGAAGAGTCACTTCATCGTTGTAGGTGTTCGATTGTTGACCTTTATATTTTTCGTATACATGATTGAATCGGTGAAATCGTGATAGTGCTCTCGATGATCACGAGGAACTCTCTAACGAAGCTCTCATCGAGGCGCTCGAAGATATCTCTCAGGGATGTTCTCGATTCAACGCTACAGATTCCGTACAAGCTATTCATACTCGTAGACGACTCGAACGATGGTACGGCCGACTTTATCAAGAAGTGGTGCGAAGAACACGACAAGGAAATAATCGTTTCGAGATCGAGGCTCTACGGATATCATCGACCAACTCGTGCCACGGCTAGGCAAACGGCTATCGATATCTTCTTCGAGAACACCAACGATCCGTGGCTCATGTTCATAGATGACGACGTAGTTCTTCACCCAGCGTGGTGGAACGAAGCACAGCAATACATCAATGATCCTAGCATAGGGATTGTGTGGGGGATAAATTGGGATGGTACACCGTTTCGAAAGATGTGGCTAGAGTTCTTCGGGATCAACTACGAGAAGTACCTAATCGACGAGTTCTATCGCCGTGGCGGTGAACACGATACTTTGCACCGACGCGAAGCGCTAGAAGGAATCAGGATTCCTCCAGAACTCCACGTATTCGAAGATTGGTACATACTTCGATACACGTTGATGCGAGGCTTCAAGGCAGCAATCGTCAAAGTAGGGTGCATGCATTTCAATCCGTGGGATACGTTCCTACCTCGAGAAGAGCTGAAATGGATGGCGAAGCTCGCGAAGAAGTACGGGATAGAGCCCAACGACCTTGGATATAGATTGAAACGTTTCCTTAGAACGCTCATCGGCTTGCCGCTCAACATCTACGTATCGATAAGAGTGTACGGATCGAAGGAAGGTATAAAGCGTGGATTCATGCGGTGGAGAACCAAGCTCCTGTATCGTTGGTACGCCTTGGTGGGATAATGGTTGGTGGACTCGACAAGGTGCTGATACATAGATATGGATGTAGCGTTCTCGGAATCAAGAACAAGACCAAGTTCGTACTCAATCGTTTAGCAAGGAAAGTCTGTCGATGGTTCGGGAAAAGCATCGATCCCCTTAGACAACCCTTCGACTTGATAGGTAGAGCAACGTTCATTTCGTACGATGGTCTACTCTTCGAAGGTTTCGACGACGGTCTGAGGATCTGTATCTATCCACACGAAACACACTACCTTAGATGGACGATAGAGATCCTTTCGGAGTACGAACGTAGACGTACACCAATAAACGTTCTCGATGTCGGTGCTCACATCGGTAGCTACGCTATTCGAGTAGCGAAAACGATGAAGGATAGGGATATCAACGGTCTCGTGATCGCGATCGAGCCGGATCCTCGCAATGCTGAGTACCTTCTTAGGAACGCTATTCTGAACAACGTAGAGGATAGGATAGTGCTACTAAACGTATGTGCTGCGAATGCGAACTTCGTTGCAAGGTTCACAATCTATAAACGATCCGATCACGGATCACTACTACCAAGAAACGACTCGGTAGCCGTAGCACGCATCGATAGGTACTGTGCACGACTCGACGACATCGTGAAGATACCAATACACATCATGAAGATCGACGTTGAAGGAGCTGAACACAACGTCATTAAAGGAGCGGAGAAGTTGATAGCAGTACACAGACCCGCAATCCTTCTCGAAGTTCATCTAGGCGAAGAAGAGCTCGAAAAAATCATGAACAAGCTGAAGCCCTACGGATATCGCGAGGTTGAGAGGGTTGTCGACGAGACGAATCCTAGACATATACACGTATGGCTAGACGTGATGTAACCATGCAACGATCGAAACAATCTAGAAAAACAACTGAGAAAGAATACCGTAGCCGAGTAATGAACAGAGTTCTGCGTCTATGGACGTACTTTCGCAGAGCCCACGGTACGTATACAGCGATGATCCTGTCGATGGTGAACTACGTTACGGTTACGTATACGTTGTTATTCGTCGAGATCCTTGGCATCCCTAAGAGCTTGACCATGTTCATAATCTACTTCATCGCGTTCGTCGCCGTTTATGGAGCGATAGCGATCCTTATCGGTAGATGGGATTATCGAAGAGGATCCGCACGTATAGAAACCGAGCTCGTAACGAAAGTCAATCCCTATACACAGGATCTATCGAAGTCGTTGATACATATATCGAACGCCATCGCTCTCCTGGCAAACAACGATAGAGAGAACGCACTTAGGGAACTCGAGAAAGCTAGGGAAATCCTTGGAAAGTGGGCGAGAGAATGAACGTTGTAAACGCTATCGAAAGACTGATGCTCTTCGTCTTGCTCGTCGTGTTCGCCAAAACGGGCTCCGCTACGTTTCTCGCATTAGCTTCGATCCTAATACTTGCGGTATTTCTTGGTCGATACACAGAGATTGTTGAGCACTTCAAGAACGAAAAGTTAACGACATCACTAAGGATTGAGCTGATGAAAAGATTCGAAAAATTCTATGTTGCAATGGCTATAGCGATGCTCCTACTCACAGCAACATCTATCGTTTTACGTAGTCCCATACTCGTTGGTTCGCTAACGCTTGTTTTCGCCGTAGATATGGCGGGCGCAACCATAGGCATTACAAAGATCCTTTTCAAGGACTAACCTCACACACTCGTTCTCCTTGATCTACGCTCATCGTTCGTCTACTGCAATTGAATCGTTGTCTATACATATACAATTTAATTTTAATACTTCCGAAATTCAACAAATTCTAGGAGAGGAAGATGAAGGTCGATCTCTCGAAGATCCCGAAAGATGTTATTGAAGCAATGAAGATATTGCACAGTCATGGATACCAAGCATACATTGTTGGTGGAGCAGTTAGAGATCTTCTTCTCGGCAAGTCTCCCAGCGACTACGATATTGCTACCGATGCAACGCCGGAAGAGGTCATGAAGATATTCGAGCAACATGGATGGAAAGCAGTGCCTACTGGCATAGAGTTCGGTACTGTGCTCGTTCTTCCACCGAGCAGAAGCATAAAGATCGAGGTAACTACGTTCAGGAAAGAGATGTACAAGGAGGAGCGTGGAAGGAAACCCATCGTTTCGTGGGCCAAATCGTTGAGGGAAGACGTTGAGCGAAGAGATTTTACTATCAATGCGCTCGCGATCGATATCCACGGCAACGTAATTGATTACGTAGGTGGGGTAGAAGATCTTAGACGAGGCATCATCAGGTTCGTCGGCAACCCCGATGAAAGGATTCGCGAAGATCCGCTAAGAATGCTCAGAGCGCTAAGGTTTGCAACAAAGCTCGGTTTCACCATCGATCCCGAGACCTTCGAAGCGATTAAGAGAAATGTCGAGAAGATCACGCGTGTATCGATGGAAAGGATAAGGGACGAGATTCTCAAAGCGGCCGAAACGAAGAGGTTCCATAAATTCATTGAGCTCCTCTACAAATCGGGGCTATACCGATACATTATCCCCGAGCTCGAGGAAATGAATAGGGTTAGTCATCATCCAGAGACCAAGGGGCATCACGGAGAGACCGTGTTCGAACACACGTTAGAAGTACTCAAGAGACTGGATGAAGTAGGAGCTCATCCCGAGCTCAAGATAGCCGCCTTGCTACACGACATAGGCAAGATAAAGTTTGGACCCGTGTCAAAGCACTTCCATCTACACGAAGTATATTCGGCAGAGATGGCTAGGGAAATTCTGCGAAGGCTAAGGTTCTCGAACAGGGAAATCGAGCGAATCACGAAAATAATCGAAGCACACATGATTCCGATAAACATGCTAAACCAGGGAGTACCACCAGAAAAGATCGTTTCGAGGCTAATAGCGAAGTACGGGGATCTAGCACCTGAAATACTTATCCATGCCTACGCAGATACTGGGAACAGGATATTCCTCGAATTGGCTAGGGAAGCACGAGAAAGACTAAGAATGATGAGTACGAAGCCTCTCGTTACCGGTAGCGACTTGCTGAAACTGTTTCCTGGAAGAGCTCCCGGTCCATGGATCAAGGAGCTCAAGGAAAAGCTATTCGAGATCCAGATAAGGAAGGGATTGAAGAACAAGTACAAGGTTATAGAGGAAGCAGTGAAGGAAGGAGTGTTGCCAAAAGAAGTTTTGGAGAGAATAAACGTTTTGATCTAGGCTTCTACGGTAACCTTCTCCTTTTCTTTTACTCCGAGAACTGTTTTCACGATCTTCTCAATATCCTTGTTGCTGAGCGAGGTTACCGGCACGTCTATCACGGCCATGAAGCCGTTTCTATGCAGAAAGACGAGCGGGTATAGCTCTCCAAGCTTTCTGAGATCCATCTTGTTGTAGAGCGGACTCATATTGTTCTTCACTACGCTCGTATGAGCAGGATTCCTAGAGTTTCGCTGTATCAACAGATCGGCGCCGGTTAGATCGAAGACAACGCTCGCAGGAATCTCTCTAGGATCTAGATCGACTACCGCCACCTTTACACCGTCGATCGTTAGGATCTTCGTATGCTCCTTAGCTTTGTAGAAAGACTCGACTAAGTTGACGAGGTTCCTCCCTATCTCTG
The DNA here is from genome assembly GCA_027066265.1 of Desulfurococcales archaeon. Lineage (GTDB taxonomy): Archaea > Thermoproteota > Thermoprotei_A > Sulfolobales > Ignisphaeraceae > JAADCV01. The sequence continues at coordinate 13,342 of JAMOOB010000008.1, read as the reverse complement.
GGTTGGGCTCCGTAATGAATATCGTGGGCAAGTACTTCAGCAATCCCACCGGATCGTTGATTCCGAGGATCTCGTTCGCTTTCTGCGGACCGAACCTATCCCTGGTATCGATGTACATCAAGAGCTTGCGTAGCGGTTCGACTTCGAGAATCTTTCTGTAGAGCTCCGGAAACTCATGCTTCAACACTAGAACGAACGAGCACGGAAGATTTATATCCTGGTGATGATCGTACCACCTAACCTTTTCGCCGACCTCGTACTTTTCGCCAACATCGACTACTATCGCAAGATCAGGCTTCTCTTCCTCAATGATCTTCAGAGCCTCGTCGCGATTCCTAGCGGTTCTATGTATAGCTCCCGGATACTTGTGCAACAGAAGCGATACTGCTAGGAAGTCGTCCAGGTGGTACGGCTTTGGATGAGATATTATCAATACCTTCATACTTACACCACAACTACATACCTGCCAGCAATATATCTATTTTCGTGGGGTTACCTTATACTTCCATTCACTAATAGTTCTTCAATATCTTGAATCATCACTACGTAGCTTCCTCGAATAAGTACGTTTCCGAGCTTCGCAACGCGATTGCCGTTGCGGATCTCTTCGGCGTTCGTGAGAACCACGTTCATGTGCTGATCTACGAGCTTGCACGTACCAACGATCTCGGTTCCGTCGTGGAGTCTAACGACGATCCTCTTCCCTTTCAAAGAATCGCGGTTCATGATCGCACCGGTAGAACGGAGTTAATGGAGCTAGAAAAAGATCTAGGGTTATCGAGCGCTGAACTAGTCCACAATTAGCAAAAGTTTATACTTGGTGTATCGCATTGCGTTATGGGTAGGAACATGGGTGTGTTCTCCGAGATTGCTCGCATAGAGCGAGAGATCGTCGCTAGAGGCAACAGGTTCTACGAAACAGAATGGAGGAAGACAGGTGCGGGTGCTGTTACCTACGAGCTCCTAGCGTATAACGGAGAGATCCTGCCTTACTACGTCGTTCCCAGCACCTTTGGCACTCATCCACACGTAATATTCGAGATACCGAAGAACATCAACGAAGTGGTTAGAGTGATGTACAACAGAAGCACTAGGGGTGCAACCAACGAGCTGAAGGTCGAGCTCTGCAAGGTTGTTGCAGAGGACGGTAGGGTGAGGCTCGAACCGATAAAAACGCTCTACGTAAAGGTGTATCCATCGCCTTTCGTAGCCAACCTCGATCAGCTTAAGGTGTTTGCCAGGGTAGTTTCGAAGGCTACTAAGCTAGCGGAAGAGCTTGGTGGTCTTACCGTAAGTGCGTAGAACCGGTGTTCTGCTCTCAACTCTTTTTCTTTCTTTTGACGAACGCTCTTGCCTATACTTCTCGAACGCTTTCTCTACCAATGGATACGCCGGTGGATACAGCGGTTCGCAACCCTCAACGCTAACAACGCATTTTCTCGTCTCTTCATCGAACCTCTTCACAATGATGAAGTACGCCTCGACCACGTCCTTTATCGGTTGATTGCTTTCCAACAACCACTGAACAAAAACTTCTATCGTTTTCTTGCCCAGAGGAGACTCGATAATGGGATCGAAGTCGCTCATAGAGCCCCCCGTGGATCATCATCAAACAGATCTTTGCGTTGCCCGATTCAAGATCGTTCCTCTGGAAAACTCTATATTTTGCTAAACGTAGCGATAATTGGTGAGGTACATGATCGAGCAAAGACCCTTCGAAATATTGCGAAATATCAGCACCGTTATCAGGGAGCTCGGCAAGGCTTCGGAAGCCCTGGTAAACGCCGTAGATAAGATGAAGGAGCTCGAATCGTTGCTTAGAAAAATCAAAGCTGCTGGAGAATCCATGGTGCTTGCTCTACCAGCCGAATTAGAGTATGCAGTTGCGAAACAGATGCTTGCATCTATTGCAGATGCACTATATCGTGCCACGGAAATTATCGAGAACCTACCCATTCGACTAACATTCTCTAGGAAGGAGGTTCTAGCCAAGGCTAGGCAGGTAGCAAAAGACATAGAGAGGATTCGTGCCGATCTCGCTATGGCTTTCCACGAAAAGAACCCCGATATCATACCCAAGCTGATCAAGGAACTCAGAGAGATCGTTCCACCGATACTAAGATCGCTCACGGACATTATAGCAGTAGCGTTGCTAGAATTAACGGAAAGAACAGAAAAAGAAGTTGCTACGTAACGTTGCGTATAAACAAATTCTTTTTCTCTAGCGTTGCTTATTGCATTGTTATGAGTTCGCTCTTCTTCATTGCTTCTTTCAGCGACTCTATTAGGTAGCGTATCGATGTTCTGTAGTCGCGTACCTCTACCCTTAGCTCTCCTACCAGGTTCGTAATCTCGTAGTATGGCTGTACCTCTATCAATGCCTTGATAAACCTTAGTGCCTTGTCCCAGTTATCCATCTTGTACCCGAAAGTCATGTGTGTCTCCAGATACGCAACGAAGTTCATCTCGTCTGCTCGACTAACGTTTCGAAGACCTTCGACCAGCTCGTCTATGTCTCCTCCGAACCGCTTATCTATCGCATTAGCTAGCTCTCCGTACTCACCTCGCAGAACAACGAATATCTTGTTGTTGATACCATCAACCTTGACTTCGCCGAAGAGATCCCTATGGTAACAAACCCATACGGGTTCTCCGCGTTGCTTCCTGCATTGAAATCCCATGAGCTTCAATCGATTCACTACGCCCTGCGGTGTGACCATCGTTTCCCTAGCTACTCAACGAAAAGAAACGTTATTTACTTTACCTGGTTGCGAGATCGAGAAGCGTACGCACCTTTCTTGGTCGGATCTGATGGCCAAAGATCGTTCTAAGTATTTCGTCTATTCGCGACGGTAAAGATATTGAGTACGCGCGTAGAATTCCTGGCAGATCCCATCCTCTGCCAAATGCTTCTGAAAACTTTGCTCCAAGCTCGTAGTGTAGCCATGCAAGGTATCGCTTGAACGTTTCCTCGTCTATTCTTCCTCGTACCATCTTCCAGATATCGTCTATGACTCCACTACCAATCTCTTTCGCGATCCTAGCGATGTCTAGAGGTGACAATCCTACGATCTTTCTCAGCAACTTATGAACGAACTCTAGCCCGTTCCGTGCTTCACCAAGTATCGATCTATATACAGGTTTTAGCATTACAACTATGGCGCTAACGATCGGCTCTCCCTTGAAGTACATCCGATCCATTCTCGATGCAAGGTAAAGATCCCTAATCTGCTGAATCTCAACGGTATCGAGATAGTTGATGGCTTCGCGAAGAATTCGTAGCTTATCCTGTCCAAGAAACTTAGTCGCTTCAATGCCTATTCTGTATAGGAGCTCCCGTTCACTCGGCATAATCATTCCGAACCTACTGAATTCGTCGAGAATACGCTCAACGAATGCTTTCCACGACTCTACGTTGCTGAGAGACCTTGGCTGAACAACACTATTCTCTTTACGCTCAGAAAACGTTGACAAACTCCTACTTTTTCTGTTCATACCAGTTCACCAAAGTTCAGAAAGCAAAAACAGTAAATAAAGTTGGAGATGTTTCACATAATCAATGTAATAGACTCATTTTCTGTTGCTCATCACCTTGGATATTTTGGCTACACCTATGATTATTTTGGTTGCAACTATCGATATTTCGTTGACGAGAAGCGCTACCACTACGCCATACAATATACAACACAGTACGTGTACAACAATGGAACGAGTTACAAGATATGCATAGGCATCTAGAATAAGTATGCCGAATAACGTTGCTACGAAAACGACTGTCTTCATTATGAGCATAGCGAAGAGCTTCGGGGAAGAACATGTCCTAGGCTCGTACTTCTCGTTCACTATCCATCCTCTTCCAACACAAATAGATCTGGTCATCGTCGCGATGAGAAACGGTAACGAAAAGATGAATTCCCAAACGTCTTTAGACAGGCTGGATCCAACCAATGACCCTGCAATCTCTGCAGTAACGTACCACGCTACGAGTATCTTCAGCATATGCCTATCCAAGGCTTCTAAAACGCTCCGCAACTTCATTCGATTTCACCTTCCATAAACAAGTTCTGTATAAAACAAATAAACGTATCATAAAACTTCGACACATAAATTAGCATCGATGTATGTTATTGACATCAGCCTATTTATTAGGTTCAAAAGTGTCATTACTGTAAAAATCAATATTTACTTTATCTATAGCTGTTTCTCGAGAGAATTTCGTCGAAGGGGGTCGATCGACGACAACGTGGCGATGGCCGTGGGGCACGTCTTCGCCAAAGGGTGACCCTCTCTTCAAAGGTTTGCTTAAAAGTCCCCTAACACAAAAACGCCTTGGGGAATGCCTCGATGCCCGAGAAAGCAGTTGTTTACATCCGTGTAAGTAGAGAGGATGAGGATCCCACGAACCAGAAGTTTGTCATCAGCAAGTTTTGCGAATCGAACAACCTGGATTGCATATTCTTTCCTCCGGAGATAGGGGTTGCAAGAACAGAGGATCCATTCCAAAGACCGATACTAAGCAACTTACTGAAGTTCATGGAGGAGAACAACATTAAGATCCTTGTATGCGAATCAGTTGATCGTCTAATTGCCGAGCCGGAGTACTGGGAAAAGTTCCTTCAGTACGTGACCGAGAAGGGAATTAGGTTGGTATTCGTCAAAGATGCAAGGATTACGGAAAGCATTGAAAGCGCGATAAAGGCTCTCGATACCCTTAAAGACAAGGTCGATTCGGCGGTATATAAGATAGTGTTGAAGCACGTTATGGATTCGCTCAAGAGAACCATCGATCTGTACTACGACATCAAGGTAGCGGTTGCCAAGGAATACGTCGAGGATGTTAGGTACAAGGTTAAGAGAGCAATGGATAAGCTAAGAAATGAAGGCAAGGTATTTCATAGACCAACCATAGTACACTACCTAGCACTATACCTAACAGGAAAATCCGAGCCCAAGCAACTCACAAAGGAAGAAATCGAACATGCAAGAGATATCTTCTGCAGGTTCGTAGACGAAGTAGCGACCAATCCATTGGAAGGCTCAATCAGGAAAGCATGGGAGAAATTCAAGGAACGATACTACCGCCTCTTCGAGCTATATCCATCAGCAGCACGAAGCTACGCATCATTTCTAAAAACCTACAAGAAAATGTGCATACAAAAAGAAAGGTGATATTCATGAAACGCAACAATAGATCGCTTGCAACGCGCAACGAACGAGAAAAACAAAGCTCGGAAATTTATTGATGCATTAAAGACGTTGCTATCCACATATCCTCATCTGATTGCATGGTGCATCATACTAACTATTTTGATAGCTACTGTGATCATACCTTTCTATGGAATTGCACATAGCTATTGTGTTTCGTTGTGTAAGCATTATATGCAAGCCAACTGTGACGAGGTATGTGATTATACAATGATTGTAGGCTACATACTCTTAGCGATACTCGTAACATATGCAATATATGCACTAGTCGTAAACCCCCTACCACCACCACCTGAAAATATTTGATTCGATTATCGATCGGACACATCTTCATAAGTTTTCGATATACTTTGCGTGCAGATGATCGAATACTTTATTTCCTTCTTTCGAGATATACCTCTGGGGCCATCTATGAGCATGGAAGGACTTCCAGCTCAAGCAGAACGTATACTAGACGTGCTCAGGCATGTATGTCGTGAGGTTGGAGGAAATATCGATGTCAAGCACTACAGAAACGAATATGTAATAGAATGCACATTCCCAAGATCGTTGCTATTCAGCGGATTCGTACGAACGTTGCCAAGAGAAGGGATTAGAGAAATCAGAGGATGGATAAAGGTGCCGTCAAAACACATACCAGGTCATTGGATAGAAAAAGCCTACTTGCACATATATACATCGAAATTCATGAACGACGGCGAGCTTACGAAGATAGTGTACGTACCAACACATAAAATAATCAACGTCCCCGATCCCAGCACCGGCTTCTGGTCAGAAAAACTAGAGCTTCCGATAACCGGTATCAGAGCAAAGGTCGCCTACAAAGCACTTGCTACCGGAGGACTCGAGCCGGACATCATCATCGAGTTCTACTGAACAGGACTAGATTACTAAACAAATTCTTTTTATCTCATTTATTTCTAAAATGAAGTCAAAGAAAAAGAATATGAAGATAATTATTTGATTGAATCCTAAAGCTAGCTTTCTCCAAACACTTACTAGTTTCGTAACCCTGAAGCAAACCGATCTTTGCATTCTTCTTACTTCTAGGAACTGTGAAAATGAATTTCTTTAGCAAGTTTCTTCAGATCTTCACACATATTAGTCTGATTCGTTTTTGCGGTATTATTATTGACATATCGAAACGTTGACATACCCATCCGTGATGTTCTAGTATGCGTCTCAATTCTTTTCGATATACATTCTCGTATAATGCTACTCTGGGTTTCAGTTTCTCTACGAGTTCTATGGTGAAGGTTGTTAATGGGATGGTTCCTCGTACTGTTCTGATACCATATTTGTTGAGGAACCGTAACGTGGAGAGATCTTCGCATGGAGGACTGGCAACAACAACGTCTATCTTGCCAAGCCTAAGGTAGTCAACGTTTCTAACATCCTCACAAACGACTTCGAAGTCTATTCCTAGCCTAGAGAAGTTGATCCTGAGATAGCTACACTTTTCACGATCCTTCTCAACCATGATAATCTTCCTAAACTTGTTGCTCCAGAATGCTCCGAGGCTCCACCCTCCTATTCCTGCAAACAGATCAAGCAAAACAAGATTATTCTCCTTGAGATATTGATTGAATAAGTACTCGGCCACCTTCGGAGGAAACGCCTCAGCTATCCACTTCCAACGCTTGCTTTCCTGAGGTGGAAAGATCCAACTCTTTGGAAATGATTGTGCATACAGCGCTTCCTCGAACGTGAACCTCTCCTTCCCGTACTGTTTCTTCCATCGCTCTCTCAATTCTGGAGGCGGATGATGCCATGCTTCCACTACCGTGGGATACACGATCTTCATTGATCAACCCCGTGCCACTTCCCCGTTCAGTCTTATACATTTCCTTTATTTCGTTTCTTCGAAAACATTCTTGTTTAACTGATTGAATTCCTCTATCTGACGTAGCTCTAAGCATTGTTGTTACTAACTTTTGTCGCCTAATACAAGATCTTTACAGAGTTTCGATAAGGAACATACGTTTTCTTCTTGCTGATCTTTCTAGTAACGATGAATGTTACAGCTATGTCTATATCTATGGACTCGAATCATCATCCTTTTATATATGTCGATATATCGGATTGATAACTTTACAAGGTTCTTACAATCTTTATACCATAAACAATAAAATTTTTCCACGTGTTAAAGCTAGCAAGTTTTGCGTTGCACGTATCTCGATGAATCATTGATGATCGTAAGTTTTGTGCATAAATCAAAAATAGAGTGTATTTAGAGCGAAGCTACTTTGTATTCTTTTAACCACACTCTGGATAGTCGTCCGGAACCTTTCTCCTGAAGTACTTACCGGTTTCGGGATCCTGGAACAGACCGATCTTCACGCCCTTTCCTCCTCTTGGTGCTAGTATCCAAACCTTTTTGGGTACGAGCTCCTTCTCAACACCGCTCGGGGTCTTGACCATTACGGGCTGGGTACAGGCAACCATTCGAATCACCGAGCAAGTGATGCATATCTAAGGCTATTATAAATACGCGTTCGATGTGAAGAGTATCGGTAAAGTCTTGATCTAACACATCGAGAAGCCCGCCAAACCTTAGACATAGAAAAAGTACTAATCACGTAAACATGGATGGTTATCACGCAGGCTTGCACTTCCCCATGATTCTGTAGGGGCAAGTGTTGCACAGAAACGGTATTTTCTCCGGTCTCGGCGGTCTTCCTCGCTTCAAGCAGTAGTACAACGCTCTAGCTCTCTGAATCATCTCTTCCTCGTAGCCACGATCCCGCTTAATGGCGAACGCTCTGAGATCCCCATCGCGGGAGAAGTAGAGCAACACACCATTGTTTATACCTAGCAGATTAAGGTAGTACTGGAGTTGCCTCACATGAATCGTGTACGGTCGGCTCGGTATTTCGCCACAGGTCTTGACCTCGATAACCACGTTAAGCCTTCGGCACACGATGTCGGCCCTGCCAACGATCCGTATGAGTTCTCCATCGATGTCTACCACCGTTCTTGCTTCGACCTCCACCTCGAAGATCTCGCCGTAAAGATTGGTAAGCACACGAGCAAGCTTCTCGTGAATTGCCTGGCCAAGAAACATAACTACGCATTGCTTATGCTCGTACTTCACGGGCTCAACACGCTCCAGATACGCACGCCTTAAACATCCAGCTATTTCCGTGATCCATATCTCGTCCGGTGGACGATACGACGAACCCGAGTTCATCCACAGAAAGATGGCGTTCCTATAGAAATCGGCCGAGATCAGATCCTGGAGGCTGACCATCTACGCCACCGATTCGTGCTCGAGTCCTCGAAGATTATATACATCCGTTTGGAGTCTTCCAAAACTATCGACTAGCTAGCCCGTGCAACAACGAAACTTTAGGTGAGGAGAATCATGATAGCATCGTAGAGCTTCCTAACTTCGTCAGCGATCATGCGAGCAATCCTCTCTACGGTTGCCCGAAACGATTCTTCGTTGAGCTTCTCCAACTCTTCAACCACTAGAGAATCTCGATAAATAGCGCTCAGCGCAAAGCGATAGACACGTCTATCTCCCTCATCATCGATAACGAGAACGGTTCCCGCATCGAGCTTCCCTTTCCTGTACGCGAGTTCGAAGAACTGCTTCCTGTTACTTTCATCGATTTCTCTAATCATGTCATCAACGCACTTCTCTAGCTCGAAATCGATGTTGCTAGAATCCATTCTCTTGTTCATCAACATCTTCTCTATTACGGACTTGCAAGACTGGTACAAGTTTTCGTAGCTCGCGATCGACGAATTTAGTGTTATATCTATGTATATCGCGTACTTTACAACATTGCTACCGGGCTCAGCTGTTGTTCTAGAAACGATCGAATCTATGGGGATCCCCTCCTTGGCAAGCAACTCGGATATCCGTTTACAAACTTCATCTAGATACTTACGGACGGCCTCATGCATATACATCCCCGTGGTCGTGATGCATCTCGAGGTTTATAGACGTAGAGCAATAGTTGCCTATGTATACGCAACATCTATATTGCTCGGATACGAAACGTTTTCGGAGATCATGAAGCTAAGCAAAAAGGAGGTATGCATGGTTTTCTGCGCTACGGAGTGTCGCGATATCGTGGTTCAGTACGCTTGGAGGGAATGCATTCGCAAATGCATGGAGAAGTGTATGCATGATCAAGACATATATGCCCCACAACGATGATCACTATTCGAGTGGGTTGCAACATCCGAAGCGAACCAAACGAATCGTTGCCCCCGCGCGGATCGGGCCCCGGCGCATTCCTTCTACCTATTCATGAAAAGATGGATCAGATCCCAATGCTCCTCTTCCTCACGAGCTCAAAGAATCTCTGCTTCAACTCCTCCGGAACAAGTGCACGAGCATACGTATATGTTGCTATGTTTCTGTTCCAACCGCATTCTACGCATAGGCCGTGCTCCTTCATCCATCTACATGATGGTGCCAACCAATCTTCTCGCTTTCCTCGTTCTCCGTAGGCGTACTCCACCTGGTACGTAGTTACCTTCTCGTTGAAGTCCGTTGCGAACCGCCTAAACAAGTCGATTACCTTCTCCTTGGAGTACCCAACCCATTTGAGATACCACACGAGCGCTAGTCGCTGATAGTGATCTAGCTCCCCACCCGCTTTCAGAGCCTGTACAATGTTTCTTATGCAGGGAGGAGCAACCTCGCACTTATCGAGCTCCGCGGGATCCTCCGGCAAGCTAACGAGCTTTCGGCTAGATCTTCCGCCACCTACCCTGAAGGTTCGGGGCTTCGGTACGCTGAACCCCGCTATCGGAGCTATCAAGTCCTTGATCTGGCCAAGCTTCAGAGGCTCGTAGTTCTCCCAATCGAAGTCCTCCATACGGATCTTCTTGAAGGTTCTGGGATCCACAAGGTAGCACATACCTACGTGATCCGGCTTAACGTTGTAGGTATAGGGAATTCTATGGACTCGCCTAGCATCGAGAACCTTGGGATCGAGAGTGCTCAACGTTAGCGGGGCTCGCAGGATGTTCCACACTCTCCGATACGTCTCGAAATCTATGGTTTGATCGATAACCACGAGAACTCCGTAACCCTTACGCCCACTAAAGTAAACCACGGGAACGGCTCCGTACCTATCCGCAACGTTCTTGACGAACTCCATGGCTTCGCGCCTAGCTCGCTCCGGATCCTCTTCGCAGTCAAAGTCGTAGTACAAATATCTGTAGCCTACGGGCCTCGCCTCGGGGTCGTAGATCAGTATCGATAGATAGTGGTTCTCGCGCTTCAACTCCTTGATTTTGGTGGTCGCCGACAACCAATCGACTACGTTGTTCCTCGAGAACTTCGGCTTCTCGCTCTCGGCAGCACCGATAGTGTACGCATGCTCGCGATAGACGTTGGGATCCCCCCTCGGTCCACAAAACCACTTAGCGAAGAACTCCTCGAACTTGGACCAGAAACTCATTCTATCTTCACCTCCTCGGGTCCGAGATACTTCGCGAGAACGGGAAAGAATTTATCGTGAATGTACCATGTTCCATCGTCGCCTCCTCGATAGAGTACACCGACCGTTTCCAAAACCATTAAGTATCTCTTGAGCGATGTCCAAGGAATCCCGCTAAGCTTCGATAGCTCGGATAGAGAAGGAAGCGCTCCTCCATGCATTATAGAATACTTGATAGCGGCGGCAATACCGTGCATTACTTTCATGAAGCGGTGCGTAGTTGACGAAATCGCGATCTTCGCGGCTAGTCGCATCGCATGCACATCCACTTCGGGAAGTCCCAGGAACCTATTCCATCCCCTCATTATCGTGTTTATTATTACGAACTTCCTTAGCTGGTCGTAGGCTCTCAAAGGATAGTCTATCTGCGTAATCTCTATCTCTTCACCGGCGGGTCTTCCGTTCTCATCGTAGACCTTCCTGACGTGGTAGGCAACCCTGATCCTAGCCATCAGATCCGCCAAGATTATCAGATCCTCTTCGAGCTCCTTAGGCATTGCATAGGTGTTAATCGCTCTGGGATCGAAGGTCGCGAGCAACATATCGAACATCTTGCTGGCTCTGAACCTCAGCGAAGCGATGTCTATCTCCTTAAGCTTTCCATATATCTCGACGAACTTCTCCCTGGGCAAGTTCTGCGGATATACGAGCCATCTGGAACCGTACTCGATCATGATATCGGAGAACTTTTCATAGACCTCGTTAGTGATAGCCCCGATGATAACGGTATCCACCCTACCGCCGATCAACCCAGATAGCCCCGTCTTTCTATAGATCCTACCATCGTAGATTGCCTCGAGAAACGCAAAGAGTAACCTAACTTGCTTGGGATCCTGAGCAGCTATCAGCGACAATGTGGGGAATATTGTAATCTTACCGTTCATCATGGTTAGCAACGGAGGAACATCGTCTTTTGCAGGCAATATACCAGCTGCAGTAGTTTGCTCGATAAACAATACGTTCTCGCTATACTCGAAGAACTTGAGTACGCTAGACTTCAAAGATCCTGGCTCACCTATTATCAATATCCATAGAGGTCTTAGATCTGGCGAAATAGTTGGTAACTTTACACTTAATGCAACAGTTAGTACTATCTCTAGTGTTTCTGCTATTTCCTTACAAAATACTTTCTCTACATATTTTATTAAATCATAGAAGTTGTTAACCTTTTCGTCACCACCAGAACCGCCCAAGTTCACCACCAGACGAGTTCCGTTAGTTACGCCATCCATAGAATTCAATATTGTCGATTCTTTATTGATTCGCCACCCGCTCCTTGGGGCTCTCACTCCGCAGAGTGGTGGTTCTGCGTGGAGCGAACCTATTTGACGACTCGCCGATGGGGTGTTGTTCAGCGCAGTCAGAACCGGTTCGATGGTCATGTTGTAATACAAAGGTTCGATTTTGGGTGAACCAGTTTGACGAGCAAGAAGCTTTAGAACGTGCATAGCTTCGCTCTCGTAGTTCCAACGTTCTATCGCTGACTTCGTAAGTTCTCCGATCTCATCGGCGTGAGCAACAAGAAACTGATCGTCGAGATCTATCCTCTGCTTCAACGTATTCGCTACGATCTGAGCAACGTCGTGTATCGATACCTTGGATAGGTCGCCTAGATCAATAACGATCAACGGAACAACCTTCTCGGCAAGGCTTTGCGTTTCTCCGTCATGAACCCGATAGATCCTGAGCTCGACTCTCTTCCGCTTCTTCCTGAGAATGAAGACGTAGTGCACGTTTTCTAGATCGATCGAGAACGCGAACTCCTTCTGCGTTGCTTCGAGTATGCGAGGCTCAATCTTTTTAAGCTCTCCACTCTCGACGCTCATGGAGCTCGCCCCTGAGTCGATGATGAAACGCGCCCACGATGATCACGTGATTGCTACTTGCTATTGTTCCTGATCGGAACAAGGATTATCTTACCATCCTCTAGACGAAGCTCGAACTCTTTCGGCTCGCCGAGAGCTTCCCATATCCTCTTCGGTATCGTTACTCGTATAGCAGCTCCTTGACGCCACGCCTTAACAACCAGCATGTTTCGCACCACCGTAACTCTCCGGTGAACACACTATATATTCATCCAATAAATAAAAGAATTGAATGGTGCGCGGGATATAAAAATAAATAAATGGTTCGCAACGAGCGTTGACACCAATGTTCTTGGATTATAGTCGGGGGCTAAGGCAAAACTATATAGTTTTCGAGGTACTGTAACGATTAGGGTGCGGGACATGCCTATCCCCGTAGGATTCGAAGCATTTTGCAAGTACCTCGATGGAAGGGTAGAGGATTCGACCTGTGTCTTCGATGCTGGGAGAGACAATGCGTGGAACCATGATGCGACCTGGGCCATAGGCGCGTATCTGGAGAAAACCAACGATAGGAAGCATAGGTTCGTGATCGTTGGTAGGAACGGAAAGGAGAAGATAGTTGTTGAACCCATCGAGGGAGGGTACATCATTCGCTTCGAGGGGGTGTACCCAATCAAGGTGAGGGAGAGCAAGACTATCACGAGGAAGATGGATGGAATAACGTTGCGAGCCTCGATAGCTAGGGGAAGCAACGCGATTACGTGCGAGGCTCTCGTGAAGGGGAAGCTCAATGCAAGGTTGCTCGAGGATATCGTTGGAGAGTTCGTGGACATGATTAGGGAATTGAGCGAAGCGGTAGAAGTGTAC
>JAMOOB010000007.1 GCA_027066265.1 Desulfurococcales archaeon | reverse complement strand
GCAGAGAATCGAAGCTACATACCTCGGGACGGAGCTCGTCGACGATCTTCATCTCTACGCCTAGGATCCTAGCAAAGATCTCTCCCGTCTCAACAGCTCTCCTAAGCGGAGAGACGTAGATGATGCTAGGCGTAACCGGTAGTAGACGGGCAACAGCTTCAACACCTTTCCTACCCTCCTCCGTCAACCTACGCTCTTCGTCGGATTGACCAGGCTTCCTCTCCTCAGCCTTGCCATGCCTAGCGAAGAGAAGAATCAAGCTCGATCCACCGATGAAAAAGACGTTTTGTGGGAGGAAAAGCGTTAGCTACCTAGGAGCTACCTTCTTCTAAGCGCAATCACTCCGAATAGGTTGATCACGCTTACCGCTAGCGCAGCGCCTACGAGACCCGTTAGCGTTGGTACCTGCGATGCCTTGCTCGATACCGATTCCACATCCTTCTTAACGCTCTCGACCTTCTCGCTCACGCTACTAACGTTGCTCTTAACCTTCTCGATGAGATCCTTCAGCTCGTCTACGCTCTTCTCAACGGTATCGCTTAGGGAGGTACCTACCTCCTCAACCTTGCTAACCACGGACTTCTCAACGTTCTCGATCTTGCTACCGACGCTCTCGATCTTCGAAGATAGTTCGCTACCAACGTTCTCCACCTTCTTGCTCACAGCACCGAGCTCTTCATCGATCGTAGCTTTCAGAGCCTCTATACCGCTGTTCACGGTCTCAACGCTTGCGTTGAGCTTCTCTAGGCAGCTCTTAACCTCGGCAACTGCGTTCTTCAGCTCCTTTACTTCGCTACCCACACTCTTCACGCTACTCTCAACGCTTCCTAGCTCGGTCTCAACGCTCTCGATCTTCTTGCCGAGCTCTTCGATCTTGCTACCGAGCTTCGACTCCAAACCGCTTACGGTGGTCTCCATGCTACGTAGCTTGGATTCTACAGCGTTGCTAAGAGCCTCGATCTTAGCCACCGCGCTACCTATCTTGCTGTCTAGACTCATCACGAGATCCCTAACCGCAGCAACGCTTCTCTGCAACGTATCGATCCCGCTAATCATCGTCCTGAGCGTGGATAGAGCTTCGCTGAGCTTAGCCGATACCTCGCTCAGCTTGCTTAGGGTAGCTCCCTCGATCACCGTCAGCTCCTTGGTGGCGACGAGCTCTAGGCTATCGACATCGATCACCTTGAGTACGTGGGCCTTGCCTACCTCGATGCATAGCGGTACGTTTATCACGATCGTAGCTGCACCGCTGCTGTTCGTAGCTACGAAACCGATCAGGTTGTTATCGATGAGTACGTACAGCTTCTTGTAGGCTGCAACGCCCGTCAACGTGAATTCAACGGCTTCTCCCTGCTTAACCTGGTCGGGTCCTACGAGCGCTGCCCGTACGTAGAGGTACGCATATCCGTAGTAGTACTTATCGAACCAGCTCTCCGCCTCGATCAAGTGTTCGCCTCCGGTGATGAGTGGTACCCTGAAGCTATACACAGCCTTACCGCTAGCATCGCTCGTTACGTTGGCTAGGAACCTACCGTCGAGGTACAGCGATACCACGGCGTTCGGTGCTGCACCCGTTACCGTAACCTTGACGGTCTGACCAACTACGGCTACGCTTGGTTCGAGCGTTACGTTGAGCGGTTTGCTAGAGCTCCACAGTACGGCGTTGATCAGTATCTTCTTTGCGTAGTCTGTCCACGCATTCTCTACGTTGGTCCACCGCTGTGGAGCTAGCGCTGCTAGCAGTACCCACTTACTACCGTTCACCTCCTTGATCGCAACACCGTAGCCAACCACGCCTTTCTCAGCAGTCTTGAGCTGTGCTAGGTACGTTCCGCTGAACTGATCGAAGTACGCGTAGTCGTAGTCTCCACCAGCTATGATCGGTACCTCCTCCAGATCGATTCCTGCAAAGATCGGATGCTTCTCGAGCACTACGTAGTACACAACGCCATCACCGTAGCCGTAGCCTCTAACCGCAGGATCGTTGTAGTACATGTGTAGCAAGTTGATTCCGTACGGATAGTTGCCCCAGCTATCTAGGAATACCACGCCCATACCGAGCTCGCTACACTTCTTCAGTACAGCCGTGAACAGATCCTTGCTCGGCGCCGAAGCATCTGGATAACCAGCTACTATCAGTGCATCGTAGAACCCGGTCGAGATATCGTTGTACAGAGCGTTCCAATCGTTGTAGTCGACCACGTACCAACCCATCTCTGCGAGTACTTGCTTTAGTTGCGAACCGTAGTCGAACGCTATCGCAACCCTTAGCGTTCTCTGTAGCTCTACGCTTACCGTGGTGGTCTTGTTTACCTCGATCGTTACGGTCACGTTCTTGGATCGGTAGCCAGCTGCTTCGATCTCTAGGACGTAGGTTCCTTCAGGTAGCCAGTACTTGAAGTGTCCTTCCTCGTCCGTAGTCATCACCACGGGTGTTCCTAAGACTCTAACCGTTGCACCCGGTATCGGATTGCCTTGTGTATCCCTAACCCATCCCTCGACCCATCCATACGGCTTCCTATCTAGGTACACCTCGATGTAGGTGTAGATGCTGATCCCTAGCCAAGGACCTCTGCAGATCTCGATCTTGGTACCTAGCTTCGTGCTGGATACAGCGCTCTGCAGCGATAGCTTGACGGCGTTTACTAGGAGCTTGGCTAGGTTATCGCTGTACTGACCATCGGAACCCGGTTCCAGGTACTTCATCCAGTAGCTCTCGGCACCCGTCGAGATGTAGATCCACGTCACGTTGATGCTAGTGTTCCACAGAGCTACCTGCGCACCAACAACGTTGTAGGAATCGTCCCTTATCAGGCCCAGCACGACGATGCCCGTATCGTCGGTGAAGTTGTAGGCTACGTAGTCGCAGTAGCTACTCTGGCTAAGGTTCGCTACGTAGAAGCTGTACGGTACCGGACCGTCGAAGTCGATACCATCGAATATCGGGTGCGTTGGTGCTAGCGCAACTACGTAGACGTAGTTCGGCGATGGAAAGGCGTCGAATCTGGTGTCTGGAGCTGGGTATCCAGCCGCTTCGATCTGATCAGCGTAGTCGTACAGAGCTTCCATACCCGTTTCTCCAGCGTAAGGAGCTCCTAGGAATACCAAGCCTATGCGTAGCTGATCCGCTAGCTGTAGCAAGCTTAGCACGGTTTCGGAGCTCGGAGTATCTCCGCTATCGTACCAGTGATCGATTACGATAGCCTTGATGTTGTTCGGATTACCGCTCTGCAACTCCTGCAACAGATCGTCTATACTGCTGTACTCCTTAACGCTGAGGCCTGCCGCTGCAAGGATCTGCGCTATGTGGTGGTTGCCGTAGTAACCGTTGCCTACCACGGCTACGGTTGGTGGCAATGGTTGTAGGTAGAACTCTACGTGTACGTACTGGTTGGGACCTACGAGTACTCCGTAGATGGTCTGGCTCTGGTATCCGGGTGCCGATGCCTCAACGCTGTAGTTGCCGGCGGGTACGCTGATCTCGGCTACTCCGCTAGCGTTGGTTACGGCCGTAACGTTGAGCTCGATGACCTTGACCAGCGCTCCCTCTATCGGTAGCTGCGTAGCGTTGTCGTAGACGTGGGCAACGATCGTACCGTTAGCCGATGGATACAGCGTGAAGTTGAGTACCACGGTCTGGTTCTCGTCGACCGTCACGACCGTGCTCTGGTTCTGGTACCCGGGTGCCGAAGCTACTACGGTGTAGGTACCGGGCGGTACTTCGATGCTGTAGAAGCCCGTAGCGTTGGTGTAGGTCGTAGCGTTGAGTTCCACCACCGTTACGCTAGCGTTCGGGATTCCCTGACCCGTGAGAGCATCCTTGACCCAGCCCTCGATGGTTCCGTTGAGTAGCGTTACGTTTACCTCGACGATCTTGTAGTAGTAGCCCCACGCCGAGACGTTTAGGTGGTAGGTACCGGGATCTAGCGGTATCCTAAAGCATCCGGAGGCATTGACCTTGTAGGTTTCGCCGGTTTCTAGAACCGTTACCTCGGCCCAGGTAATCGGTTCGCCGCTAACAGCATCGTAGACGCAGCCCTCTACACCGCTCTTCTTAGCGTACTGCAGAGCCTTCTCTACAGCTGCGTAGGCATCGATCCTACCCCATCCATACCTAGTGTCCTGACCTGGATCGCCTAGGTCGATAGCGGTAGAGTTGAGTATTAGGTACACCAGCTCGGGAATGCTGTACCTTGGATCGGGGCTCTTATAGTTCAGCGCATCCATTGCTTGCAGTATGAGGGCTACCGTACCGCTAACGTGTGGCGTAGCCATCGAGGTACCGCTCCAAGCTTCGTAACCACCTCCCGGTACAGCGCTCGTGATATCTACGCCAGGAGCGCTTACGTCGGGCTTGATGTAGGTGCTTGGATAGCCTCCGAAGAACGGCCAATCGCTCGGTGGGTTGGGCCAGTTCACGACTTCTCCGCTACTGAAGTAGGCAACGTTATCGTTCTGATCGGTTGCGCCAACACCGATCACGCCCCAGATGTTTCCTGGGTTCGAAGAGGTTCCCGGACCATCGTTACCTATGGCTGCCACCGGAACGATCTGAGCCAGCAGCATGTTCTCGATTGCTGGAAGCAGATCGTTTCCGTAGTAACCAGAAGCACCGAAGCTCATCGAGACTACATGTGCTGGTAGGTTCGTGGGTATCTGTTGACCGGTATCGGGATCGATGTAGAACGGTTCTACACACCACTGCATACCAGCGAATACCTGTGCAAAGGTACCGCTACCACCCGGAAGCACCAAGCCATGCATAAGCGTTGCTCCGGGAGCGACACCGATCAGAATATTCTGCATATCTCCACCTAGA
>JAMOOB010000006.1 GCA_027066265.1 Desulfurococcales archaeon | reverse complement strand
GAACTCGTTGTCTAGAGGTATGAACCTCGTTGCGTTGATAACAAGCTTTGTGTTGCCTAGAGCTACGCTACCTATCTCGATGAGAGCAATGCTTCGGGATACTACATCGACCTGGGAGCTATCCACGTACATGTACGCACCGTAGACACGGTAGTTATCGATCACAACACCGTCGCAAGCACCTCCCGTTGCAGCGGATAGACCGATCCATCTATGTAGAACGTTTATGGATGTGAACGATGCATCGATCACTGTGTACCCATCAACGGTCACGGTAATGCGCTTCAGGTACAGATCGACTACTATCTTTGCATGGTGCCATACGTTGCGTTGCAGAGGTTCGTCGTTTAACGCGTTAAGATCGTTGTAGACAACGTGATTAGAAACGCTGTTGTTTATCAACGCTATGTGGGAATCGTCTGGATCGTAGAACTCGGGGTTTCTCCATATATCGAACTCGATACCGTACCCAGAAAGATTATCGAATCCAAGCGAACCCCCACCGGCGGTGCTAAGATCCTCGCTATAGTCGGCGAAGAAGAACGCTACGAATCCATCAGCGCTATCGGGAGTTGTTTGGTTCACTATCATGTAGTCGAACTCTATGACTATCCTACCCACATCGCTAGGCAATTGCTTGGAGTAGTATGCACGACCAACCTTGCCGTAGTCCTCTGGAACGAGTTGAAGAACGTGGTTGCTTCCTAGGGTCACGACCGTGGCAACTCCCTGGAGCTTCCACGATTCTTGAGTGTAGGTACTGTTCTCGAAATCGTCGTACGCTAGAAAGATCTCGCCTAGACTGTAGTTCCTAGCATGCGTAGACTCTATGAGGAATAGCGTTGCTCCGGTAGAGGGTAGGTAGGGTATCCCTACAACTGCGTAGCATCCAGAAGAGCGACACTCGAGGTTTACGGGAACCATCAACTCGATCCCGTTGAGATCCTCGATTCCTAGGAGATTCGTTGATGGTTGTAGTGGTAGAGATACGTTTACGACGACGTACCTGAGATCGTGTGTGTACGGATTACTTAAGTGAACGATGAACACCGTACTACTTCCCGAAGAAGCGATGCTTAGGTTCAGCAAGTACGTAAAGTTGAACTCTTTCGAAGTACCTACATCCGGAAGATCGTTCCACATCACATCGTTATCGAATACATGCATGTATGTTCCGGGTAGCAACGTAATCGAAGAACCCCCAATGCTGTAGCTACCGCTAAGGTTCCAGTACGCGTATCCCTGAGGATCCACAGTTGTTGGATTGACGGTATCAGCATCGAAATCGTCGTAGAGAACGAGCATGCGTTGAACGATCGTAGTGCTTTCGTTTGCGTATATGGGTAGGTAGGGCGTTATCGAGGCTAGGTAAGCTGCTCGTGCGCAGTGGAGTGTTTGGGGCAAGGGCTCGCCTACTATAGCGTTGTAAAACTCGTTCTCGAACCTTAGCCCTTCGTCGGTCAACGATGTTGGAACGCTGTTGTCGAGGAAATCGTGGTAGGACTTATTACCCACCATTACACGCCACTCGTATCCAGACCAACACTCTACGAGATCGTTTCGAAGAATCTCCTTCAGACCTCGATCACCAACCTCGTACACGTGAACGATTCCTCCAGCAGTTGTTCGAGTCCAATCCGAGCATCTGGTGTTGGAAACGTAGTAGAATGGGTATCCTACAACGGATACCCATACCAAGCGATAGTTAGAGATAGCGTACGAAATGTTTCTGTACCAATCAACCCAGTCCGGGGATCCACATTCGCTGGTTGTAGGATCGTAGCTAGGTATGTAGCTGAGAGGAATCGGAACGACTTCTCCATGCGCGTTGATGACTATCGAGTTGCTCCAATCGCGACCTTCGAAATTCGAGGGGTTCTCTATAAAGTTCGCGAGCTGATCCGTATCGTTGATTATGAGCATATCGATCTGGTAGCCGAGCTTACGAAGTTTTGCAATAGCTTCAACGATCTTCTTTGTATCGACCCACCATCCATCGGCATCGCTACAGTTAATTATCACGAACTTGTACCCAGACAGCAGAACGTTCGACGATAAGCTCTGCAACACTTCGCGTGTAAGGTAGGCTACTCCCTCCGAACCCGTTGAAGAACTTAGAACCAGCTTAACGATTTCGAACTCGAGCAATTCATTGTATACGTTGCGCGGTATGTAGATCGTGACTACGGTGACCTCCCCAAATCTAACGGTAGTCTCTGGAATCGCTTGCGTATAAACGACGTTTCCGTACGGATCGATCACGTAGACTCGATCGACGACCAGCGCTACGTGCGACAACGATCTTAGGAAGAGGTTCAGGGCGACCATAGGTCCGTTCGGCGTAGCCATGGCTCCGAGGATCTGGACCCCCTCGACTTTCAACGCAACGATTTCTCTACCAACATCTTCGGGAGGACCCGAACTTGCGTAGTACGCAACGAATACGTAGATCGCGAAGACGCTCAGCACAGTAATCAACACTATCAATAGGATCGCAACAATGCTGCTAAGGGACTTCGTCAGCATAGCTCGTCACTCGCTTATGAATAGCTTTACTTAGTTAATTAAAACGTGTTTCGATTCGAAGACTACGTTAAGCGCATCTCTCCAATCTCTGAGCAATCCTTCTGAAGAACGTTGTTAGGAAACCTACCTCCGCTCTGGTCAACGATACTCTTCTAATCCATCGTTTGAGTGTGTACTCCATGCATTCTCGCTGTCTTTCATCGCTTGCTACGAGCTTGACTAGCTGCTCTACGTACTTATCCACGATGCGTAGGCTCTGTTCGTCTGCGAAACCGAGCTTCTCCTCGATTAGGGATCTACCAACGAGCTTCTTGTAGAGTTCGTAGAGCACGATAGCGACGGCATGGCTTAGGTTAAGCGTTGAGTACTCTGGGTTCGCAGCTATGTAGACGAGTACATCGCACTTAGCGATCTCATCCCTTCTAAGACCAACGCTCTCCCTTCCAAACACGATCGCTACGGAGCTGTACCTAGATGCAAGATCAACGAATTCGCTGAGCTCGATCGCTCTCCTAAGAATATCCCCCTCCTCGCCAACGATTGCCGAGGTACACGCCGATAACCCAACGCCTTCCAGAGCTTCATCCAAGCTCTTAACCACCTTAACGCGACCCGTATCGAGGTAGTCAACTCCTCGAGCAGCGAACCTACGTACCTCTTCGCTCCACGGATCTACCTTGGGGTTCACGAGAATGAGTTCATCGACTCGAAAGTTCTTGCATAGCCTAACCACGAACCCTAGATTAGCTTCACCCTCGGTCTCGACGAGCACAACCCTAATCAATGTTCTCCCCGTAGAACGAAGCTTTCCTCGATCTTACAACTCCAGATGATCGTAGCGAGAAACGCTCGGATGCGTAAACCGATGGAAAACGGTTATCGAACTACCTTCGTTTCGAATACTAGCCCACTCTTTGCGGGTAGCACTACCTTTAGAGCATGGCTATTCGCGAAGTCAACGCTGTTCCTATCCCCGTACAGAACATCGAGGATCTCTATCTGTTTAACGATGCGTACGTACGTCGATACATCGTCGTAGCTATGGTTGATAACGAAGAGGGTGTAGCGATCTCCGTTCCTATGGATCCAGTACTCGAGCTCTATCCTAGGATCGTTGGCTACGAACAGAGGTTCTATTCCAGCTAGTTCCGCTAACCATCGATAGATCTCGAGGAGCGGCGAAGAACTTCTATCAACCACGTCTAGGGTACCGAGCACGAGTTCGAGAGGTATCGATGAGAGTACTGCGTAGCCTTCTCCACGCTTGGCTAGGAAGAGGAAGGGTTCTCCGTTGATGTACCCCACGATCTCGGCATCGATAGGCTTGAACGGTACGTAGAATAGCTCTACGCTGATCCTAGCGTTGTCTAGACGAACAACGTACTTCTTCGCTCTACCTATCCTCAGCTCGATCTCTAGATAACTATCCAAACGCTTCCCTATCCTACCCATGGGAAGCGCTGGCTCTACACCGAAGATCTCGTTCCATAGATGGCAAGGAGCTTTGTGTGCTTCGTTGCGAAGTCTAAGCATCGAGTAGTAGATCGTAGAACCCTGCTCTACGTATCGTAGAAGCGTTCTCCACGTAGATGCTCTCAACACGAGAGTTGATGGGGCTAGGATGAGTGGGTATCGCTTCTTTTCAACGAAGTCCTCGGGCAGTGGAATCGGTGCTAATCCAACGTTCTTGGCATGTATGAAGCACTCGAGTAGGGTAGGTACGTAGAGCTCGGGGTACCTACGGTGGAAGGGTAGCGATGATGAGAAGTGTCTGGGTACTATGATCGCGGTACTGCGTGGTCTAGGCATGTATTCTTCGAAGAACCTGCGGTCTCGGAGCGTATCTACGAATCGTCTAAGTCGTTGAACGGTTTCTACGATCGGTTTGGGACTTCCATCGCTTCTAAGGATTCCGAACCTAAGCTCGTATGGATGGATATCGAGAAGCTTCTCGTTCTCCTCAGCGTAGTCTGAGTAGCACCATAGGAAGATACCTTTGCCACCGTTGGCTAGCGTGCTTAGGGTCACTACCTCGAAGAACTTGGCTAGGCTACGCTCATCGAAGATCGCTGTCGAAGCACCCACCTCTTCCAGCACGACCTCCTTGTCCACGGCAAGGTATCTAGAGGCAACGTATGTGTAGAACATCGTGTGCCTAACATCGTCGTTATCGTAGTAGTAGATGTGAGGATCGGCAAGATCTACGCATCTCATTGATGCAAGGGATTCGGGTTCCAGACCCGTTGTAGGTGCATCTCCGAAACCTACGGATCTCTCGTCGAGATCCTTGATACAGCAAGCAATGCTTTCGACGAGCATTCGAAGGTGTTCAGCTCTCGGT
>JAMOOB010000005.1 GCA_027066265.1 Desulfurococcales archaeon | reverse complement strand
AGAGAAGAACTCTTCAGAAAGGTGGATGAATTAGCAAAAGGCTTGAGAAACGGAAAGAGGTTGCATGGACCATTCAAAGAATTCAAAGTTCTCAGGGTAGGACCTTACAGACTCTTCTTTAGAGAGCCGGAGTCCTGCAGAATCGTACTGTACGATGTAAAGCATAGAGAAACAGCGTACCAGTAAAACCATGCATTTGTCGTCGTCTCAGAGGTGCTGAAACGAGGGTAGGTCAAGATTTAGGAGTTCGGTGCTTTTCGATGTACTAGCTCGATGCATAGATGCAACCACTACGTTGATCCGTTGTAGAGCTCTCGGCGCAGAGCATCGATGGACGTGGTTCTCGGATCGTTGCTAGCTTCGCATGGCGCTGTCTCTGTGGAATGTGTCTCTAGCTGTGGGTTCGTGTACATTGGGTCTGTTGGAATGTCTAGGTCTTTGGCTTCGATCAGCCATGTTTTCAATGTTTATATACTCTACCCATCGATGCGTTGATGGGTGGTTCCGTGGTTTCGAAGAGCTTGGTTCTGGTAGCGTTAGCGATCGTCGTGATCGTAGCGATCGCTGCATCGATGATGGTGCTAGGCATCGGTAGTGGAGGAGAGATGCGGACGAGTGCCGCGGTGAGCTCCATGGCTACGGAAAGCGTTGCGAAGGTTGGTGAGGGTAGGGTTCTCAAAGTGTTCTGCGCGGGATCGCTCTACATTCCTCTGAAGAAGCTTGCCGAAGAGTTTAGGAAGAGGTACGGTGTCGATGTACATATCGAGCCGAGCGGTAGCGTTATGGTTGTTAGGAAGGTTACGGATCTCGGGAAGAGGTGCGATGTTCTAGCGGTTGCGGACTACAGGCTTCTGCCTATGTATGTCTATCCCAACTACAGCGATTGGTACGTAGCTTTCGCACGCAACGAGATAGTGATAGCATTCACCGACAAATCGCGGTACGCCGATGTGGTTGAGAAGCATCCGGAGAAGATCTTCGAGATCCTTGCCAAGCCCGAGGTAAGGTTCGGGTTCTCCGATCCTAACCAGGATCCGTGTGGATACCGTGCCGTAGGCGTCGTAGCGCTCGCATCGCTGTACTACCGCAATAGCAGCATCTTCGAGAAGCTGGTTCTCGACAACGTTCCGGGGGTTAGGATCGAGAACGAGAGCGGTGTTCTACACATCTACGTACCTCCCAGCTTCACGCCTAGAGGAAACCTCGTTGTGAGACCCAAGAGCGTCGATCTGATACATCTACTCGAAGCCGGTGAACTCGACTACGCTTTCGAGTACAAGAGCGTTGCTATCCAGCACGGTTTGAAGTTCGTAGAGCTACCCAAGCAGATCAATCTAGCGGATCCGAAGTACGACGATCTCTACAGCAAGGTTGTGGTGCATATACTGAGCGGTACGGATAGAGAGAGAGCAGTGGCGATGGAATCGATCGTCTACGGCGTTACGGTACCGAAGAACGCTCCGAACCCAGACCTAGCAATCGAGTTCGTGAAGCTTCTGCTGAGCGACGTAGGTAGGAAGATCTTCGAGGAATGTGGACAGCCATTCCTAGACCAAGTACTTGGATGGGGTTCGATCCCAGAGGAGTTGAAGGGTTTGGTGAAGATCGTTGGCTAGGAACCTAAACCCTTTCTTCGTTGCTAACCTCGTGATCTCCACGATCCTCGTACTCTTCATACTCATCCCCCTCGTCTCGCTCTTCCTCTACACGAACCCCGATACGCTTCGCGAACTGTTCACGGGCTACACGGCTAGCGAAGTACTCAACGCTTTCGAAACCACGTTCAAGGCTTCGCTTCTCTCAACACTTCTACTCCTAGCCTTCGGGCTACCCCTTGCCTACACCCTTGCACGCCACAGCTTTCCCGGGAAGAAGGTTCTGGAGAGCATCATAGACATACCCTTCGTCCTTCCCCACACCGTTGCAGGTGTAGCGATCCTAACAGGTTTCGGAAGTAGATCGATCTTCGGAGAACCCCTCGAGAGGATTGGGCTCGTTGTACAGGATAGTTTCTGGGGAATCGTAGCGGCGATGATGTTCGTCTCGGCTCCGGTACTGATAGATAGCGCAAAGGTAGCGTTCCAGAGCATCGATCCCGAGCTAGAGGAAGTCGCTAGATGTCTAGGAGCTTCCCCCGTA
Source organism: Desulfurococcales archaeon (assembly GCA_027066265.1). Taxonomy (GTDB): domain Archaea; phylum Thermoproteota; class Thermoprotei_A; order Sulfolobales; family Ignisphaeraceae; genus JAADCV01. The sequence continues at coordinate 2,739 of JAMOOB010000005.1, read as the reverse complement.
CGGGTCTTCGCAACGATTACCCTACCCCTAGCACTTCGAGGAATCGTTGCGGGAACCATACTCGCGTGGGCACGAGCTCTAAGCGAAGTCGGTGCGATCCTCGTAGTGGCTTACTACCCCAAGACTATCAACGTACTCGTGCTGGAGTACCTCAACGTCTACGGGCTTAGCTACGCAATCGCTCTATCCACGATCCTCACCCTTGTCTCGATAGCTCTATTCACAGCTCTACGCATGGTTCTAGGTGGAGGGAGTTGATGATCGTGGAGAACCTTAGGGTTAGGAGAGGTAGCTTCGTTCTGTACGTACCTCGTCTCGAGGTTGGTAGGGGTGAGTGTCTCGTTGTTCTAGGTCCTAGCGGTGCTGGCAAGACTACGCTCCTCAAAAGCTTGGCTGGTCTCCTAAGGGTGGAGAGCGGTAGGATCCTCATCGATGGTATGGACGTTTCTAGGCTACCACCGGAGCAGAGAGGTTTTGCATACGTTCCTCAGAGCTACGCACTCTTCCCACACATGAAGGTCTGGGACAACATAGCCTACGGACTACGGGCTAGGGGTATGGATAGAGCTAGGATCGAGGAGAAAGTTCGTAGCGTAGCGAAGGTGTTGGGAATCGAGGATCTACTAGATAGGTATCCACACCAGCTCTCCGCTGGTCAAAGACAGCGCGTTGCGATCGCTAGAGCAATCGTTGTAGAGCCAAGGGTTCTTCTACTCGATGAACCTCTAGCAAACATCGATCCATCGATGCGTAGCCGTGCACGAAACTTCCTCAGATCACTGCTAACCAAGCTAGACGTAGCTGTGGTGTACGCAACCCATAGCCTCGTAGACGCCGTATCCATGGGTGATCGAATCGCTTACGTAGTCGATGGAAAGCTAGCGTTCCTAGGCAACGTCGAGCAGTTCCTATCCACCGACTACGCAAAGCCATACCTAGAAGAGATCGAGATCGTAGCCAAGTACCTACGAACAAGAACCTAGCACTACACGAAAACCTTGGTAGCTCCAACGCTTCTCCGCAGATGATGAGGTGCGAATCTGGACGAGGTTCTTCATGGCTTGGTTGCGTAGATGTATAGCCTCCATCCTTCCTCCGTCCCGACGAATCCTAGGAACTTCGTTGCGTTCTCTAGATTCGTTGGTATGGATAGCCAGAGCCCCACCATAATCATCGCGATGGCTAGGGCGAGACAGATAGCGGTGGGTATCAACAGATCGTGTTCTTTCGAAACCTCGCCACCTCCCTGCATCGATGCTCTTCGCAATGGCCATAGCGATGTGAATAGCTTTAGGTATCCAACAGCGCTGATACCCGAGATCGTTATCAAGGCTATGGCTAGGGGAACAGCGTTGGCTTCGAGTAGGGCGACGACGCTGAGGTACTTGGCGAAGAATCCGGGTAGGGGTGGCAACCCGATCATGTTGAGCATGGCTACGAGGCACAGAGCTCCCAGCAATCTATTGCTTCGAGCTACGCTAACGATCTTCTCGATACGACGGCTGTTGACGATCGTCGCCAAGCTTCCTAGTGCTACGAATAGAAGGGATTCTCCGAGTACGTGCATGAATACGTAGAGGCATAGAGCTGCCAAAGCTATCGATGCCGTGCCTCGGGTAAGCGCTGGGAAGAGTATGTACATGCACCCTACGTGGCTAATCGTGCTGTAGGCAAGGAACTTCTTCACGTCGCGCTGCATAGCCATGGCTACGGCCCCCGCGAATCCTCCAACAACTCCGAGCAGTGCTAGGGTTAGGAGAACGAGGTTGCGAAGCGATTGGTTGCCTAGGGTCACGGCGTTGATCACGCTCGCAACGCTGAACACCGTCGCCAGAAGCCTTACGCATGCGTAGAGAGCAGCCTTATCCACGGCGCACGCAAACACTGTTGAGGCTGGGGTCGGTGCTTCTGCGTACGCCGATGGTATCCAGAAGTAGTTGGGGAAGAGACCGGCTTCGAAGGTCAGGGCCCAGAGCATGGTTGCGAGAGCAACACAGCTCGCTACGGTGGGGTTGCCGAAGGGTGTTCCCGAGACGCTGCTCATCCACGTAGCTACGTTGCTCAGCTTCGCCGCCGCGTCGCTCATGGCTAGGGTTCCGAGGGATGCGTACACTACGAAAGCTCCGAGGAGGTAGATCGTTGTTGCGAGCGAACCTGCGAATGCGTAGCTCGTAGCGGCTTCGATAGCCCACTTCCTACGTCTGAAGAAGGCTACGAGTCCGTAGCTAGCTATGCACACTACCTCCAGCATGACGAAGAGATTGAATAGATCTCCCGTGTAGACAATGCCTAGGATCCCTGCGAAGAGTAGAAGCATTAGCGTAGTCATCCACTCCCATCCATCGACGAGGTAGCGGTAGTACCAGAAGCAGTGCAGAGCCGATACCAGCATCGCTAAGCTCAGCACCATGCCTAGGAAAGCGTTGAGTGCATCCACTTCGTAAGCGATGCCTAGAGGTGGTGCCCATCCTCCGAAGAAGTAGGTAACGATCTTCCTCTCTACCACGAGGCTAGCTATCCGAAGCGATGCCAGCATCGCTACGAGAGCTCCTAGGAGCAGTATCGCTGCGTAGAAGCTCCTCCTCTTCGTGAGTAGAGATGCTAGAGGTGTTACGAATGCTAGCGCTACGAGGATTATCGGCGATGCGAATGCTAGATGCGTACCCCAATCCATCAATCGAACACCTCCTTAAGCTCTCGATCGAAGGACTCGACAACGGCTCGATAAACCTCCTCCCT
>JAMOOB010000004.1 GCA_027066265.1 Desulfurococcales archaeon | reverse complement strand
CTTCTCCAAGTCCTTGGGAATGAATATCCCTAGCTTACGACCAGTTACCCTAGCGATGGTGGCCCGGAATACGAACACCCTACAGCTCATATCCGAACACCAAACATATCACGTACGTATAAACTTATAAACCTGCATGCTTCCATGATACAGCGGGTGAGAAGAGATGAGGGGTCTGCTCATCGCTGCTGGTCTACTCATCGCTGTTCTACTCGTTACTATGCTTCTCGTGAAACCCTTTGCAACGTCTACGACAACGATCACCATCACGATCACGGAGAGAGCTACGATCACATCGATGAAGATCCTACCAACAACCGTTACAGAGAGAATCACCAACACCGTAACCAGAACCATAGAGAAACCAACCACCGTAACCATAGCAAGCATCAAACCATACACACACTACGCAACAATCACAAGAACAACCACGACAACTAAACTACTTGAGAAAACCATTACAACGACTGTTACCAGCACCACAATGGTTACGAAGAACAGCACTATCTTAGTGCTCAATTGTCTCGAAGAAGCGATGAAGATGTATGGAAATATATCTGAAGCTAGTCGCTACTGCTACATTGCGATGAATAGGAACGCTACGTTTCTATCTACCCTAGCTCAGTGGTTGTTGAACAACGCGAAGCACTCCGTACACGGAATCGTTGTGGGACTAGACCTAAGAACCGGTGCTACACCGATAGTCGAAGCATTGAGAGCTCTGTACAGCCAAGGCATAGATGTGAACATCACCTACGTTGTAGCACCCTACGACTACCGCAACTCTACGCTAGACAAAACATTTAAGAGATTGTCATTCGTAGTAACTTGCCACAGTCCTTGCAATGTTCACGATAGGATCGAGTTTCGAACATCGTGCTTAGTCATAGATAGCAGATACGTGCTTTGCTGGAATTACGAAGGCATTGCATGGGTCATCGAAGATCCAGAGCTCGCTAAGCTAATCGAGCTATACCGAGAAATGATAATGGAACTTCCGTTCTGTAAGACATCATAAAAAGAGTTTGGGTGATGAAAGTTAGCTCTGAACATAGTTCCATTTCCAATCCCACATAATTTCCTTTCCACGCCATAGAACGAGAACATCAGCGAATCTATGTGCATCTCCATACAACGTTACGCGTGTTTCGGCTATGCTGTTACTTACCTTCTTGAGAAGCAAAGTCAACTCTTCGTATTCATACGTATCCTCGTTCAAAATGGTTACCTCCACGGTTAAGTCATCGAGATAGGGATCTATGCTTCCTTTCTTAGCTTCGCATCTGATCACAAGATCTGTCGTGATAGGTTCGCTACTGGTTGGGATAGGATCGAGACCTACATAGCACGCTATGTTACTAGCATTAGGTTCTGGTTCTTCGGGTGGTTGTGGTGGTGTTGGGGGTGGTGCTCCGCTCCCTATCTCTAGCTTGAAGAGGTGCGTTGTGTTGATGGTGTAGCTCGCGTTGAGTATATTCTCGATGGTTTCCGTTCCCCGTAGCTCGATCATGGTCGTGGTACCGGGATCGGTCGATACGGGTAGGTTTAGGTCGAGGTCGAAGATCTTCGACGAACCTACCTCTACGGCATAGATGTTATCGTAGGCATCGTTGCTGTGATCCACAGCTATCGATAGATTGCCGGGCTCGGCGTAGCCTGCGACCCTCCTCGTCGATGTGAAGACTATCTGCTTCGGTACGATGATTGCGAGATCGTTCCTACCCTCATCATCGTAGGCCAGCAGCACGATGCTCTCAACTCGTGCTGAATAGCTATCCAAGCTGTACACGTTAGTGAAGCCTCCACCCGTTGCACTCACAGCTATCAGAACACCATTGCTGTACACCACCTTCTTCAACGTGGGTTTAACGCCAGCGTAGGACTCGTTACTACCACTCATCGCGAAACGAAGCGCGTTACCGAAGCTCTCGTTCCCAAGCTCGTAGAGCGCTACCTCTACCTGACCCAGATAGATCCATCTACCTCCATCTACCCCGAAAGCCATTACGTGGACAGAGATCGGCGACGAGTTTGCAGGTGGTGGAAGGGTTTCGTTTAGCAACTCTTCGAAGATTCTCTTCGTGGAATCGTTCTGACCTCCTCTCCGCCCCGGAGGGGCGAAGGTTCGGAGGCGGTTCATCGGTTCCCTCGGTCTATTCGGGGATACATCTTTCATCCCGAGGGCAGTCGGGGCGGTCAGAGGTCCCCCCATCCATGGGTTGAGAGGTATCTCTTGAGGAGGTTCATCACGGCTACCTCGTCTCGATCAGCTTCGAAACCACATCTACCGCACCTAACCCTTCTACCCGGCTCGAAAAAGAGCTTGGATCCGCATACAGGACAGGTAGAGGAGGTTCCCCTAGGATCGATCTTCACCACTGCAAGACCGTGCCTAGCCGCTCGCCACTCGATCCATTGCAACAACCTTCGGTAGCTCGATAGAACCAACCTCTCCCTCCACGGCTTCTTCAGCTTCCTAGCGTTCTCAACGAGATTCGTAAGATCCTCTACAACGATCGTATCCCTACCGTGTTGAAGAGCGAAATCGATTATCTTCTTCGCTTCCTTCCTAGCGAAATCCTCGAGAACGTTCCTTATCCTCCTACCCAGAGCACGGATTCTCTTCAACACTCCTGGCCTTAGCCACGCTCGGTACTTCCCGAAGCTGTACTTCCTCTGAAGCTTCTCGATATGCTTCTTGATCTTTACGCAGTCCTCGATACGCGTAGGATCCCTAGCGATGTTCCCTGGATAGCCGTAGACGATCCAGTGCTCGTTGATGTCCACAGCGATAGCTCTCGGAGAAGGCTTGGGATCGGGAACGATCTTCCTGAACACTACGTGTAGGTAGCAACCGTTGTCGCGAACGACGAGCCTAGCCTCCCTCAGCTCCCAACCCCTGTACTCCTCGACGTTCCTAGGCCACCCAACGACATCGAGCTCGCCAACTCCTTTGATCCACACCTTCCTACGATCAAGGTCTAGACGGTAGCTCTCCTTCGGAGTTAACCACATCCTCCTCGTCTTGATCACAGGTCTAGAGGTCTGCCCCTTATGGCGGGGCTTCATCCCTCCTAAATTTCTCCTATCCTCGCCTACGGAACCCATGTTTCATCGCCTTAGTCACCCGCATCGCTCCACACGAGTTCCATCGGCGAGGATAGGAGGGTTCGGAGGAGCTTCATCCTTATCTCGCGACTGCTCATCGCTCGTCGGCTCCTCCACATCCCGTAGGATCTATGGTAGCTACACTTATAAATTTTGTTAGCAACAACAATACTGGTGGATAGCTTGGCTAGGATGCTCTGCTTCAGGGCATCGATATCGAGACACGGCTCGGTGAAGGGTAGAACTAGATACGCGATACTCATCCCCATGGAGCTCTCTGAAAGGATTGAGAAGGAGAACTGGATTGGTAAACAGGTTGAGGTGATCGTTATTGAGCCAGATGCCTAGGATAATCGCTGATCCTGAAACAGTTGAGCAGTTTCAACATATTACCATTGTAGGGAGGTTGATTTCTAGGAAAGCAGAGGACTTCATGAAGCTCTGTCTACTTGGATACAGGTTTAGGCAAGCCGTTAAGCACGGAATAAACCTCGTTCTTCGAGGAGTTCCGCAGAGAGAGGTATACAAGATTCTTGCAAGGATGTTGCCATCCTCGATCTACGGCGAGACGGCGTACAAGTACGCTAAGCTCCTCGTTGAAGGTGCTAAGGATAGAAAGATCGAGTTGAGGAAGATATGGATAGCTTCGCGAGGCGGAGTTACGTGGAGAGGGAACCTCAACATCAGGTTCGTTTCTACAAGCAGGGTTCTGGTTAGATACTTCAATGGTGAGTGGATAGAGCTTGAAGCTAGGTTCGGCAAGAAGTATCTGCCTCTTATTGAGGAGCTTATTCGGCTAGCTAACCAGAAGAAGGAGAGCTACGGTGCAGTAATAGTTTTCAGGAACGGCAAGATCTATCTACATCTAGAGGTTCCTCTATGGCTATACCTCAAACACTTAGGTATACCAAAGCTTCCTGGATACGGTCTCGTAGCAGGGCTCGATCTGAATAGCGATAGGATCAACGTTGTTGTGCTCGATAAGAATGGAGAAATCGTAGCTACGAAAACCTTCTGGTTTCCCGAAGTGACCTCACCTGGGTATCCACGTAATAAGGCTAGGCATAGAAGGTTGGAGAAGCTTAGCGAAGCGTTGAAGTGGTGTCGTAGGATAGGTGTTGACTACGTAGCTTTCGAGGATCTCACCAAGATCAAGAAGAGGAGGTTCACCAACAATCCAAACTCCAACCGCAAAATATCGAGGTTTGCAAAGAGAGAGTTGCTCCGTCACGGAGTGGTCAAGGCACTGAGGCTAGGCTTCACCGTTATTCTCGTAGATCCTAGAGGAACAAGTAGCAGTACTACTCATAGGCAGATCATGAAGGAGAAGGGTTTGGATAGACACACGACGTCAGCATACATAGTAGCCTATAGAGCATGGAAACAGCTATACCAAGAACGAGTACCCGCAATGACTCCCCCACCATAAAACCTCAATTCATTGAAATCAAAATATCTCTCTAGAACGATCCAAGCTTACGAATCACTTAAAGAAGTATATCGAGGGTATCGATGTGCTTAATCGGTATCGATAGCGATGTTAAGAGATTCGAGGGCGTGGAAGAGCTCGGGATCTTTGTCAGGGATCTGGTGGAGCGATGGAGAAAGAATGTTGTGAGCTTGCGTGATTGCATGAATAGGGTCTCGAACCTCGTTAAGAGGGTTGAAGAGCTAGAGAACGAGCTTACGAAGCTCGTAAGCGACGTTGAGACAAAGCTTGGCAAGTATCGAGAGTTCCTGGATAGTTGCAACGTTCTCTACGACTACGGAATGGAGTG
>JAMOOB010000003.1 GCA_027066265.1 Desulfurococcales archaeon | reverse complement strand
ACATCATAGCGACTAAATCCAAGTGCTTGATTACAGTATCGACGAGTCCTAAACAGAATCTAGCTAGCGTAGCTACGAATCCAAAACCTTCATGAAGAATTAAACGCGGTACCGAGAAATTCATGTTTGCGACCACGTAGAGTATGCATAGACCCAAAATGCTATTCCAGAGCGATAACGCTATCAGCTTGGCATTGCTCAACCTCATTCCACGCTTTCCATCTATACACATCCACTCCACAATAATAAACTCGGTCCTGTGTAGCTCGCTAGGTGCCGGTACACGCTATGGTAGAGGAGCTCAGAGATTTTAGAGAATTCGAAGCTCTAGGGCTATCCCCTAGACTACTAAACGTATTGGCAAAGCTAGGTTACGCTAGACCAACAGAGATTCAACGATTAGCAATACCAAAGATTCTGCGCTTCGATAGACACGTACTCATAGCTGCACCCACGGGGAGTGGAAAAACCGAAGCTGCTCTGCTACCACTCATCGATCTTGCATTCATCCGTAGCGCACCCCAGCCGTTGAAGTTGATCTACGTAACACCGCTACGAGCGTTGAATCGAGATCTTGAGGCGAGGCTCTCTAGAATCTGCAATGAACTTGGGTTACGCATCGAAGTTTGGCATGGTGATACACCACAGAGTTCGAGGAAGAGAATTCGTTCAAAACCTCCTCACATACTTATCACAACTCCCGAAAGCTTTCAGGTCATTCTCGTTAGTCCAGCTTTCACTAAAATCTTTCGCAACGTGTACGCTGTCATCATAGACGAAGCTCATGAACTAGCAACAAGTGAACGAGGCGCAGAACTAGCTGTTGGACTTGAACGTCTCGAGGTCTTGGCATCGAAACGAATTAGAAGGATTGCGCTCTCTGGACCTAGCTCCAACCTCGATCTGATCGCTCGCTACTTCTTTGGATCGCGGAGCTACATCATCGTTGAGAGTCTTAAGAGGAAGCGTTACGAGATCGTTGTAACGACACTAGGCAGTTCCGAAAACGTACATTCTCTAGGCGAAGCATTCTTTGCATTGCCGGAACTCGGAAGATTGCTATACGAACACGTAGCTCGAGGTGAGCAAGTTCTTGTATTCGTCAATACGCGTACAGCTGCCGAAGCTCTGAGCTACATGCTCAACAAGCTATTCTCTAACACGTTTACATCCTCAAAACAGTTCGTCTACGTACATCACGGATCGCTTTCTCGCGAAGTTCGAGAATACGTAGAGCACGGTCTTCGAAATAGTCTAGTACACGTAGTCGTAGCCACGTCGAGCTTAGAGCTTGGTATCGACATAGGTCGCGTAGAGTACGTAATACAAGTAATGTCACCAAGACAAGCTGCTAGACTCGTTCAGAGAGTTGGTAGAGCTAGTCATAGGGAAGGAGCTGTATCGCGTGGCGCAATCGTTGTTCCCCCAATACTCATAGAATTGCTGGAATCGTTAGTAATAGCTCGCAGAGCCATGGAAGGACACCTAGAGGAACCCAAGGTACATACAACGCCCCTCGATGTCTTAGCGCATCAAATCATTGGAATAGCGTTGAACTACGGCTGCGTAGACATAGATACGATCTACAATATCGTTTCTCGAGCAGCACCGTTTGAAAACATTGAGAAGTCAAAAATCGAAGAGATACTGAATCTCCTTAGCGAAGCCGGAATGCTTAGAAAGAGAGAGTCATGCTTTGAACCGACAACAAAGGGTCGCATATATTACTTGACAACGGTCATGATCGTAGATACCAAGAAGTACTCAGTGCGTTCAATAGTGGATGGAAAGGAGGTTGCTACCCTAGACGAAGAGTTCGTAGCGATGTGTAAACCTGGACAAGCTATAGTACTCAACGGAAGGCTTTGGCGAATCCTTGACATAGATCCTACGAAATTGGAAGTCTATGTAGAACCCATGAAAGAGGTAGACATTGCTACGATGCCTAGATGGATCGGTGAAAACATACCCGTAGATTACCGTGTTGCTAGGGAAGTTTGCGCATTGATTCGTAGAGCATGCAGCGAAGACCTCGATGAGGTTCTGAAGCGGTATCCGGCATCACAGAAAGCAAGAGATGTGCTTAGAGATATACTTCGCACTGTATGTCAACACCGTGTGTATCCCAGCGATCAAGAACTTATCGTAGAGGTTATCGAAGGTGCGAATAGCACTACAATCGTACTATATGCTTGTCTAGGCACTAGAGCTGCGAATGCTTTAGCAATGTTAGTATCGAATGTTGCTAAAGAATGCCTAGGCGTCCACCCCATCGTCGTACCTCATCAGATAGCCGTTGCAATCCATTTACCATCTGTTGTAGATAGATCGAGAGCAAAGCTCTTCATAACCAAGATTTTTACGATGAACGAAGGCGAAATTCGTCAAAGAATTCTTTCGGAACTTCGTGAATCACCCGTGTATGCATGGAGCATAGTGAGCGTAGCTAAGAAACTTGGATTAGTATCCAGGGACGTAGGTCTTAAAGAAATTGCGCGATACGCTAAGGCATTGAGAGAGTGCAACATCGTTGCGGAAGAAGCATTAAGAGAAGTATTGACGGAAAAGCTAGAGTTAGAACCCTTGATAAACCTCGTCGAGAACGTTAAACAAAAGCGTAAGAAGCTCAAGATATTCTACGTACGTACACCATCGCGATTCGCACGAGAGATCCTATCGCTTCACGTAGTAGATACGAAGAGCGAGGCTTTCGATGAAAACATAGTGCTAGAACTCATCAGAAGACGTTTAGTCGATAAAACTATTACAATTCTATGCACATCTTGTGGATATGTATGGAGGTACGATATGAGACACTTGAAGGGCATACCCCTAGAAACCCCAATACACGAGATAGACTCTCCATCGTGTCCAAGATGTGGTTCACGAGCTCTCGCTACGATCACTGAGAAAGATGCTTCCATAGCAAAGAAACTGCTCGAACTCGTGAGAAGCAGTCATAGAGTAGAGCTTCTCGACAACGAAGAAAAGAAGCTTCTGAAATCCTTGAGCGAAATCGCTAACCTCTACCTAACATACGGAATCGCAACATTCATAGCTTTACAAGGAATCGGAGTAGGGCCCGAAACCACTAAAAGAATCCTATCTCAAGCATCAACTCTTCGAGATCTCGTTAAGCTCGTGTACGAAGCCGAACGCAAATACCTTGTCACTAGACGGTACTGGGATCGATCGTAGTTCGCACTTTATATAGCCCTCAACTACTTGTGGGGGAACATGGATCTCGTAGAGCTAATCAAGGACATGATAACTAAGGCCGCTACAGTAGCGTGGTTCCTGTTCCTACTTACATGGATAATCGGCTGGGCAATCAAGGGTGCTCCCATACCCATAGGCAAAGCTAGGAGAATCGGTCAAGGACTTGTCGAGGATGCAGTATGGGGTGCTTTCTGGATAGCGGTAGGTACATCAATATTCTGGTTAATATCGTACATAGCATCGTATCTCTCCAATACTTATCCAAGCCCACCAATACCATCATTACCATGAACCACTCCACATTTTTGACGAGGTAGTAATGTGGTGGTTGTCGTGAACTACTTTCTGCTAATAGCATACTACCTCTCAATCCTATCGTTCTACCTGGGAGTGTTGATATACGCGTTGCCAATACCATGGAGCGGTCTCAAGCGGTGGGGTCCTAGACTAATCATGGACTCGTTCTTCGTAGCATCGTTAGCAGCGTCGTTCGATCTCATAATAAAGTTCGTTGATAATCTCAGAATTACTCTAGGTGCTGATTGGCACAATTTCTTTGCTTTCGTAGGAGGCTTAACTATCTTCAAAACAACGCTACTAATAGCTTTAGCAACGATCCAGAGCTTCTTAAGCAAATTCATTCCAGGAATAGCAAAGGTTCTCTCGATAATCATGTCGAAGATCAGCTATTCTCTCTATGCATCTACAATGATGCTCGTTCTAGGCGAGTTCATAAGAACCACTTACTGGTTCCTCGCATCTCTAGGAATAGCATTGATGGCCATTCCATTCAGGATAGCTCGCGGTGCAGGAGCGCTTCTCCTCTCCATGGCACTAGTATTTTACGTAGCGCTACCTCTATACCCATACTTCTTGACGTTCATAGTATCTGCACCAGAGCATGTCAGCGATGTCTATACAATGTACGGCAACGTCGAGAACCCATTCAACACTACTATTGGAGGAGGTTTCGTATCTCTTCGAGTAAACAACGAATCAATACCCGTAGGAATAATAGCTGGAGACATGCATGTTGAGCTCTCGGTGGATCCTAAGTACATGAAGCAGAACGTATCGCTAGTCATAGACGTCTGCGGTCATGCATTTCTCACGAACGTATCAAATGTACGTCTAGAATCTCTGTGCAATACAACCACGCATACATGCAGAGTAAACATGTTTGTATATGGTCTTGTAAGGTATGGCGAAGGTATTGCTCTACACGTATATCCTCCGCCTAGGAGTATTCACGTAGATGCCTTTACACCTTCATTTGTCGAAGTTACGCTTGATTGCGACAAAGATACTTGCTACACTTATCTTTCGATAGTAGAGGTATATCAGCTGACATCGATTGAACTCGATAACGAAACCATAGATCCTTCGAACGCGTTGAAGTATGCATGGTATTGGTATGATACCTCCGGTTATACCTACGAGGTACCTGTACCCTACGGTAATCACACGATAAAGTTCTTCATCGAACGTACTAGCGAACTTCCTCCAGAACCATTGGAACTGTACTATCGCGTGCTTGTAGGCCCCTTCGAAAACAGACCTTCCATCATCACGATATTCGCAAGGATGTTCTACCTTGAATTGGTCGGAGCGTTGCTCTACATAACAATACTACTATCTGCATCGATAGGATTGGCACGAGTCTTGGGCGGTGGTGCTAGG
>JAMOOB010000002.1 GCA_027066265.1 Desulfurococcales archaeon | reverse complement strand
TTAAACGATAGAGATGGTGCTGGCTGCATCTTTCTAGATCCTTCCGGTCGATGTAGAGTACACATGCACAAACCCTTGGTATGCAGGTTCTATCCCTTCGCATACATAGTTTCCGAGAACGGGATCCACATAGACGTGAACGAGAACGCTATCGGTGAGTGCCCCGGGATAGTACTAGATGGCAAACCCGTTCCTCCCGAGATAGCCGAGCCCATGAAGAGGATCGCGATAGCTAGAATACGAGAACTCGAGCTGTGGCGAAACGTGATCGAGCTCTGGAACAACCTCGTAGAGCCGTACATGGACTTCGAGGACTTCATAGACTACGCTCTCGATGTAGCCGAGGAGCACTACAAGATTCTCGTGAAGCAGGGTATGTGGATACCGTAGAGCCTCGGCATTCCCCTGCTTCCCCATCTATCGGTCGAAGCAACGCAAGCCTCATCATCGGCTCCGTGGATAGGGTATATAGCTCCCAAACCTATTAACACCACTGATGAGAGCATGAGTTACTACGACTCGATAAAGGTTCCGTGGGTTCCAACGAGAGACGAACTACTCGACTACGTCATGAGGCTAGCCGCTGTTGGTCCCAACGACGTTTTCTACGATCTTGGATGCGGAGATGGCAGAGTCGTAGTGCGTGCCGTTAAGAGTGGTGCGAAGAAGGGTGTCTGCGTAGAAATAAACCCATCGCTGATCGAGAAAGCGCGTGAGTACGCTCATAGAGAGGGTGTCGAGGATAGGATCGAGTTCCTTAACGAGGATTTCTTCAAGGTTCCCATAAGCGAAGCCACCGTTGTCTACATGTACCTACTCACATCGGTCAACCGTGCGCTTAGACCCAAGCTAGAGGCAGAGCTTAGGGATGGAACGAGGGTGGTAACGCTCGACTTCGAGATCCCGGGATGGAAACCCGTGCAGGTTGTCGAGGTTGCGCTACCTACGAGAATGGCAAAGCTCTACCTCTACATCAAGGGTGTAAGCGATCGCTAGACCTAGCCTCGCTTGAGATCTACAACCTTTTCGCTTCCTCCAAAACCTCTCTACCACCTTTCGTAGCATGGATCCCGCTGCTCGGGGTAGTCTCGAACCTTAGCTCGCTGAGCAACTCCTTCGATATCCTATCGATTCGATCCACGATTATCGACATGGATGGGTTGTGGTACACGACACTCTTCCTAAGCTCTTTCACGAGGCTCCTAACGATTTCGAGAGCACCACGAACATCGTCTACCGTTAGCAGCGTTTCGATCCTAACGATGCAGCCCTCGAGCAGTGCTTGAACACGTTCGAGGTGTTTATCTAGTACTTCGAGATTCTTCATCTCCCTCTCGATACCCTTCACGCGATCCGGAACGATGTTTCGATACCTATCGACGAAGCTACGGTACCTCTCGATGCTCTTCTTAACCACCGTACGGTAGTACCCAACACGGTTGCAGAGCTCCTTGAGCAACGCTAGCGATAGAATCACCTTAGGCTTCGCGCTTCGACTACCTATCATCGCAGCACCTCCTACTACACATAGCTCGCAACGATGAGGCTCTGATAAGGGTGAGCTCCAGTGAAAGAAATCCATGTCTAGAGGACAGCCACGTCAAAACCGTTGTATGCTTTGCTCGGAGCTCTCCGCGATCTTCTCAACAATGTTCCTACCACCTTCCTTTAGAAGCCGTTCTACCTCCATCTTCACGGCTTCCAAGCTCTTCTCTATCGATATCCTTGCACGCTGCGTACATAGTGCTTCGGATGCGAAGATCTTCTCAACGTTTGGATCTACGTCCCTAAGCCTACCCACATCGATGGTCTCACCACGATCGAGCGCTTCGAGTACCGCACGCGTCCACCTAGCTATCTGTCGAAGGTGTTCCACGATCATGGAGGGCTTCGTCCAGTCAACGTGTGTAGGTAGCCATAGCTCTAGATCTAGATTCATCAACTTCTTGATGGATTCGACGTAGGCATCGAGCCTTAGCCCCGGTGGAGAGGTTGGAAACACTGCATCAGCGATAGCGTGGTAGCCACCGCATGCATCGCCGCTGAACAGCATCCTATTCACGACCACTGCCTGGTGATGAGGAGCGTGTCCAGGCGTATGTACGATCCTTACCACGATTCTTCCGAAGCGAAGCTCTTCACCATCGTTCGTAGCCCTAGCCAATTCTTCGGGAAGCGGTTCGGGTAAACCGAGGGCATAGGCTTCATCACCCAGTACCTGCACCGAAGCTTCGCATAGCTTCTTAGGATCCACCGCGTGCTTAACGCCTCGAGGATGTAGGTACGTAACCACGTTGAACATCTTTGCAAGGGTTGGTGCTGCCGAGTAGTGGTCTAGATGGATGTGCGTAGGTATGATTGCGCTGAACGTGTATCCCTTACCAAGGAGCTCCTCAACGACTTCCCTAAGCCTATCCAGACCCGCTCTCGGTCCCGGTTCTATCACTACGAAGAGCTTCGATTCGTGATCCACAGCGATGTAGCTCTTGATGAAGTTTCTACACGGTTCGATACCTACGTCTACCGCCAACACCTCGAATCCATTCCGAGACCAGACCACGTACCTCAAGATCTTCACCTCCACCTCTCTAGACACGGAATCGCTTGGGGTAGAGCGGAAACAAAGGTTCGGATCACGATCCACTTACGATGCTCAACGAAGCCAAACTTTCGATAGAGCTTCTCGAGACCTTCAACGCTATCGAGGTACACACGCCTAACGCCTAGCTTGAGGAGCTCTTCCACAGCTACGCTCATCAACGCCTTTCCAAGACCTTTGCCTTGGTGCTTAGGATCCACGGCTAGAAGCCCTACGGTAGCAGTCCTATCGCCATCCAGAGCTTCGTACACCCTAACATCGACGTACCCAACAACGTTTCCCTCGCTATCGAGCGCAACGTAGTAGATCATACCTCCCTTCTCGATACGTCTACGCAGTTCCTCAACCTCGATAGGGTACCACCACTCGTACTTCGAGAAAGCAGCGTTCAGCACCTCTACGATACGCGGCAAATCGCTGAGCTCTCCACGTCTAACGCTGTACCCCGGAGGAATACCGTGCTTTGCTCCACTCCCTCGATACACCATCATCGTACCCCACGAGATCTCGATCCTTGGACTTTCCAGAACCTCTACGATCTCCCTATGCAGGTAGCTAAACCACGTACCGCACCTAATGTCTACCGAACCCCTTACACCTCTACGCTCGAAGCTTAGCCTAGCCCACGCAAGCAGTGCCTCGACGATGCGTCGACGAAGATCTTTGGGTAGCGAAGGGTCTACGGATAGCGATACCGAGTTCGATCGAAGTGCTTGCCAAGCCCATACCAACCCAACGAGTCTCCGATCAACGAAGCATAGCGCAAGCTCTTCCGGATCGAACCACGAAGATCGAAACCAGCTCTCGACCTCATCGATGTCTATGCGTCTATAGCTCCACCTCTCATCGATTACGGAAGCATTGAGCAGCTCTGCAACAGCTTCGTTAATGCCGTGATCGCTACCGTCGTACCTCTCAACGATACGCATCTACATCACCTCGCTAGGAGTAGCGCTAAGACTAATTACTCCAACCTTCTCGAACGAACGCGGTGCAGAGCTAAGAGTATTCACGGGGAGAGAAATGGATTTCAAGAGGAAGCGTGTTAGGGTACTCGTAGATACGTGGTGCGAAATCATTCTTAGAAACATCAGGACGAGGGAGGAAGCTGTTGAGCTCCTCAAGTCGATGTATGAGCACTCCAGCGTAACCCCTATCAAAGGAGCTTCAACACCGCCCGATCTCTTCGATAAGGAGATGATATCGCTCTACATCGTTGGCAAGTACGGGCTCGGCATAGACAAGGAGGTTCCTCCCGAAGTCATAGACAACATCTTTGGGTTCGAGAAGAGGTTGGAACGTTTCGTAGAGCTCGTGAAGAAGGTTGAGAGCTACGACGAGCTGTGTCGCGAGGATCCAGAGCTATGTAAGGAGCTCAGCGATAACTTCATAGCTCGAGCACTTCGCTACGCTTTCACGTTGACCTACTTCGGCTTCGCCAAGGATGAGGAGTTCCGCTCCATACTCAAGAAGCTCTACGCGTTGCTACCTCAGTTCGCCGATACAGTGCGTCGGTTCGCCAAGTTCTACATAGCGTTCAAGGTGGGTGAGATGATTCACAAGGGTGAGCTGAGGAACAAGATGGATGTTGGAATCGCTAAGAATACCATAGCGCTCGATCTCTCCATACCCAACGCTGTTCCCAACAATAGGTACATCATCGAGGTTGCGAAGAACTTCTTCCGACTACCTACGAGGATACTCAACGAGTTGGGTAGGAGGAGTGGGGGTGGTGACACAACATGAAAACCTTTATCCAGCTCGTCGACGAGAGTTCCTAGGCTGAGGAACGATGATAAGGACTGAGATCGAGAAAGTATACATCGTTAAGAAGGGGGGTAAGGAGCTGCTCGTCGAGATACATAGGGATCCCAGCGGAAGGCTATTCGTTGTACCGATCTATAGTAGGAGGCACGTATACAAGACGAAGAGTGGGGAAGAGAAGGAGTGGGTCTACGATACTTCGAGAGCGGAAGAAGTTGAGTACATGTCTCTACCGCCAGACATTAGAAGAGCTCTTTCGAAGCTCCAGATCTTCTAGCCTCTAGACAACGATAACATCCCTTTCTTCGAAGACTCGAAGCTTTTAGAGCTTTCTACCGAGGTAACACTACCAACGGCGTGCCTAGGTGTAGGTAGCCAGCGCGGTGATGATCTTGGTCAACGGTATCGAGTACGCTAAGGAGTTCAGCGACGACGAGGTTCTATCGCTTCTCCACCCATACGTAGCGACCTGGTTCCGAAAGAGGTACGGAGTTCTAACACCACCTCAGAGAATGACTATCCCCTACATCAAGGCGGGGAAACACGT
>JAMOOB010000001.1 GCA_027066265.1 Desulfurococcales archaeon | reverse complement strand
GCTCTCTAGCGTTCCTACCCATCCAATCCCTTGTAGTCTCGTCGTCCAGAAGCTTCTCCAGCGCCTGCACGGCTCCATCGATATCGTTGGGACCCCTAACGTGGATACCATCTACTCCGTGCCTAACGACCCACTTCTGTCCGTAGACACCGCTCGTGATCACCGGAACTCCTCCGTACATGAACTCGATCTGGGTAAGTCCCAGCGCTTCCATCTTCGACATGATTATGTTTACGTAGCTAGCCTTGATCAGCGAAGCCTTCTCCTCTACGCTGAGCTCTCCAAGGATGTAGACGTTGCGTAGCTTCTTCGAAGCCTCCACCACTTCGTGGTACTGATCGCCGGGTCTACCAGCTATCACGAAGATCACGTCGTCTCGGTACAGAAGCCTCGCCGCTACCTTGACCACGGCGAGAGGATTCTTCCTCTCCTCTATCGTTCCTAGGTACGCAACGATCTTCTTGTCCTTAGGAAGCCCGTACCGCTCGATGATGAGGTCCGGCGAAGCTCTATCGATCAGCTTAGCCTCGTCATCGTCGAGACCACCGGGGTAGATATGGATCTTGTCCGGGGAAGCACCCATAGCAATCATGTCCTCAGCTTCGAGAGGCGTTACGCACAGCACGAGATCGCACGCTTTGAATATCGCTGGGAGAACCAGCTGGTTCCAAGCCATTCGATACGATCTCTCGTAGGCTGTGTACCTCGTTGGATCCGGAGGTTGGTAGTGACTCATGTGTGCGTACACCGGAACGTTCTTGGGACCTCCCAAGAGTCTATACATCCTCTTCCAAGCAATCCACTTAGCAACCTCTTCCGGACCGTTCCATAGGGTCGAGTGCGTGACTATGGCATCGATACCCATCTCCTTATCGATACGGTTCAGGATCTCGATGAAGTCGAGGAACGCTATCCTTCTCGGAGGCCACGAGAGCTTCATGCTCTTGACCCTTATCGTCGGTATGCCTATGGCTGGATCCTTCTCGAATACGGTGTAGCCCGAAGCGCTTATCGTAGCCACGACGTTGCCGTCGTGGAACACGGAGGTTACTAACCACGCTTCGTAGCCGAAGCGACGGAACCACTTCACCATGCGTTGCGCAACGAGTTCCTGACCCTTGCTATTCGATGTCTGGTACATGACCACCATAACGTTCTTCAACTCTATCACCGTACACCTAGAAGAGGTTGGCTAGGTCTGGGATACGGATTGGGAGCCTAGCTATAAACCTTCATTACGTGTATAAGGGGAGGCAACCGAGTTTCAGCTTCGGAGCTTCGATAGGTACAGCGATGCACGTGGGCTAGAAGGTGGTTGCAGGAGAGCTACGAGCATTAGGAGCTGGAACAGCTTCCTAGACTCATCGTCGAGCGGATGAGCATGAGTGTAGAGAGCTCTGCCAAGAGTTCCACACACCGTTTCGCTACCCACAGCAATCAACGGTTCGAAGAATACGCGTAGCTTTGGAGGTAGCTCGATGCTTAGCACGCCGAACCTTGCTCGAGGAATCTTAACGCTGCAGCTCTTCAAGATGAAGAAGTAGGGGTTGTAGCGAAGAGCAACGTTGACCACGTCCTCCACCACGCGATCGTAGCGCGTAGGTACGGCGATCCCACCCTCAACAACGTTGACCAGGTTCTCCACCGGATCCTCACCTAGGCAAACCAGTTCATGACCCCACTCACCCACCTCGATACCGAGCTCGCGAAGGAATCCACACGGTTCGCGACGCGTATAGGGAACGAGGAGGTACGCCTCGATCCATACCTGCTCCTCCAACTCAACGAAGCTACCGAACTCCTCCAACGCTTCTCGATCGCATAGAACCGCGGTTCCCGGCGCTATAGCTAACCTCCTACGAATACCACCAATCTTGGTAACCACGACGCTTGGATGAATCGCTACGTAGGTCGGGAACCTCTTCGAAACATCGATGAGCTTCCTCACGTACTCCTCGATCCTACCCTCGCGAACCCACCACTCAATCCCTACGATTCCACAACCCTCGAAGAACCTCATCGAATCCCCCGCCAAACCCTGGTTCGCGTCCCTATTCAACTCATCGCTTAAGAGCAATGCTATGTAAAGTCTTGAGGAATGCTGATGAAATCTGAACGAAAATAGTTTAAAAGTGACTTAGTTAAGGTTTCACCACGATCTGACGAATATGCCTACGGGAACCTTGTAATAGCAAACGCTCCACGGGGTCTCGTATCTATACCTAAACTTAGCAATTCTCAAGAATATGTATTCAACGGCATTGTAATCATTCGGATTCTCCGGGGTATCACCATTGTTAGCTATGCCTCCCTCTATGTATACTGAAGCTCCTTCAGCCTTAAGATCTACGGTGAACGATGCTAAGAACGCTAGCAACGATGGGTTGGTAATGCCCAATGCATACTTTGCTACAGCTGCAATTGCTGCACCAACAGCGATCGGTATCTCAAGATCGGCACCACACGTATCGTATGTTTGGAATATTCTCTTGAACCTAACGCCTTTTCCTGGATCGAGAGATCCCCACATTGTTTCGTTCGTACCTTCGAATAGATAGTTGAGGAGACTATCGTGGGGTTTCGTATACTCAACGCCTCCTTGTATGTAGGTGTTCTCTACGTAAACGTACGTTATAGCAGCAAGAGCGTAGTCGTTAACGTATTTACGTGTACGTCCGTAGTTGTAGATGTAGTAATCGACATAATGCTTGTAGATGCCGTAAACGGGTCTTGCCCATATCCATATCCATCTCCATGAGCATGGAGGTACAGAGACAGCTTCATAGAAATCGTAGTACTCTCCTCCCCAAGTTGGTCCAGTGAACTTTATATCGGGTAGTCCCTCGCCTATACCATTCCTTATCTTATCAATGATTTTGCCTATGGCGAGCGAAGCCGATATACTGATCTTAGGCCCATCGAACTCTATCGATATCGAAGAAGATACCGTTCCGGAATAGCTACAATCGTTGTACACTATGAGAACAGGTGTTTTGAGACATGGTTTAGGACCGCAATCGTAGTTGAAGTACGATGAAGGTAGTATTGAAGTCATGTTTTCTGGTGCTATGAACAATGCTCTTTCCCAAGTATCGCACAATATTCCCCATCCCTCATCATAGCACTTACGCCATACACCTTCTTCGGGATTACCGGGAAGATCGTCTGATTGTGCATACACTGATGTAATTCCAGGTACATTTATTGCGACACTTACCGTGCTCTTCTCTATCCTTACTGTAAATCCGCTATGTCCTCTCAATCCTATCGTGACTACGTATTTCAATGTTTTGCCCGAGACGATGTCTATGGGTCTATAGCTTATCGAATCAGCATAGCTAAACAGAACTACTTCATCTGTGATGCCCGTCTTGAGTGCGCTGATGTTTATGGCTTCGATGAATACTATGAGACTAGTCTCGAAACCTTCAACACGGTTACCCTTAGATCTAAGGTCTTCGATCCACATCTTCGCAATCTTTCCAAGCTTTCCAGATGCTGGAATGAATATTGGTTCACCCTTATATCTACCGATGTAGATAGGTACTAGATCACTCCCAAAGCTTGGAGGTGCAACTGCTTGAATGAATATGCCTACATGCACGTCTTTCGACGATAGACCTTTCCATAGCTCGAGCTTTCCATTTCTTAAGTCATAGAGCTTGAATTCCAACACTATTCCTGGCGAAGGCTTGCCTATGATACCCGTAGCAAGGAGTAGCGAAGGGATGAGGACTATGAGGGCTCCTAGTGCTAAAGCTCTACGTCCAAATCTTGAAGATTTTAGGCGCATTCTCACCATTAACATACTCCAAACATACCTCCAGAGTGCTTCTCTGTATAGCTCCTGGAACTTATTTCTTCGTCATACTGCAAAATCCTAGCTAATAGCCTTAACAATGCCTTAAGGTGGTAACAATAATTCGTACCGATGGAAAGTTTTAAAGGTTGCTTAGTTAGCAAGGTTGGTTTTAAAGATCTAAAGCACTCTCGTTGCATTGCTATGAATTGTGTGGATGCTTTCAAGGGTCGATGTTTTGATTATGAACCTCATGGTACAGGTTCCGCTGTCGATTAACGACCCATTGCTGATTCTTTCACAGTTCTTCTTACTCGATGGTTTGACACACAGTTGGTTCTCGATCTTCGTAGCTACGTTGTTGATCCTCAGCGTACGCGAACTTTTTATCCGGATTCAACAACGATTCGAAGGGGTTCGCGATGAGTTCGTCGATACGTTTCGTACTGTTCGTGTTCCTAGCAACCGCGGTTCTCCTAGCGATGCTTAGCACAGTAGCTGGTCAAACGAGTACTGCAACGATTACGAACGCAACGACCACGACCGTCGCTACGAACGTGATCAACGCAACGGTTACGAATACCACGAAGATCTCCGTGACCACGGTTACGAAGACCGTGTTCGAGACCGTTACCGTTGTCCTCACCGATACGAGAACCAAGGTAGTTACGGTTACGTGGGGTGTTCCACCCGGGATCACATACCTATCGGTGTTTGTCGTGGGCTCGATCTGCGCGATCGTAGCTTTCTTCATGGGTAGGAAGAGCGTTGGTAAGTAGGGCTAGGCTAGGTAGGCTACGACCCTACCCCTATCCACGCCCAGGTTCTTGGCTATGGGTCTACACTTCGCCATGAGTACGTAGATCTTCCTACCCCTTACCACGTTCTGGATCTCCGTAACGTACTCGTAGTTAGCCATACCCTTCAGAACCACGGCATCGCTCTCCACAGTCACGAGTCTACGAACTTCCTCCGAGATCTCCTCTAGAAAGATGCTCGCAGCATCCGTACCGCTCCCCAGCACATGGTCGAAGCTCTCCTCCAAACCCATCTCCTTAACCTCCCACACCGTAGCATCGTTCTGGAAAGCACCGCTCTTCACCACGGCGAAG